>PBML01000050.1 GCA_002722645.1 Acidobacteriota bacterium | reverse complement strand
CCGGACCTTTATGTCCCCAATTGGCAATCAACCTCAAGAGCCATGACAGGTCTCGGCGAAAGGCCTAGGGAACAGTCTTGATGAACGTGCCGGTTGCCAAGATCTACTAGAATACGAATCATGGCCAGATATCTTAGACGCAATGTTATCGCCTCTCTCGGAATAGCGGGCATTCTGGTCTTCGCGATTGACATTGACCTTGTGCGAATCGCGGTTGCGGATCCGCATGGGCTAGCGTGCGAGCCGGTCAACAACTTCCACGGCACGAAAGGCACCCCCATCGCATACGCCAAAATGATCGAACCGGCGCTCGGTGTCCCACCGCGCGTAGATTGCGGGGCCAATGTTGAGATGCCAGTCTACGTCGATGGTGTCCAATCAATTGGTGATCCAGGATTACACCAGTGTGATAATCCGAGCCTGCAGATCGGCGATTGCATGTCGGGTTCAAGTGTTGGTCGCTACGAAGGCTTGTCGGCAAACGGCGAACCCTTGCCGCACGTCGTCTGGGTGAGCTTCTGTCGTCACGACGGGCGCGATGACGTCGTTGGGTACGACATGCCGGACTCCGTACAGATGATCGGCTACAACACAGTCACGGGTGCGACCGCATTTTTCGAGAGTGGCGACAACTCGGACTACACCTATGTCGATCCTAAGACCAACCGGCTTTTGGGCGGGCTACCCAGTGTAGATGAACCGGAAGCCTTCAATATTGCCTACGCGACGCCCGGACGAACGCAATGTGTGGCCTGCCACCAATCTGATCCATTTGTGCATCACGCATTCATCGATGGAGCACGCCTGGAGCACCCCGGGAGCCAACCGGTTGTGCCCAAGGTGACGGGGCGCAAGCGAAAGCGCAATCCGCCCTATTACGTGATCGGTGGCAGTGACTGGGATATGCGCACGATTCGCATCGAGGGCAACGGTTGTTTCGGGTGTCATCGGATGGGGATGAAAACTCTGGAGGAGTTCGTGGGCGACGGTTGGGATCCAAACAAGCATATGCCGCCGAAGGATCCAGGAAGCCTGGCCGAAGATTACGAGGAAGTCGTGCAATGCTGGTTGGACGGACCGGAAAACACGCCGGGGTGTGATTGGATCGTTCCACCCGCGGGAAATTGTCCGACGCAGGTCGTTGGCGATGATTATCCCTACAAGGCCGCCTTCAATCGGCCGAAGTTGGAAGACCTGCGCTAGCCGCCGCTTCCCACTTTGGGGTGAAAGAAGGTGCTGCAACAGCGCCTCTAAAAGCTTGACTTCGGCTGCGCAAAACATCAATGTGCGCGCGCTTGTCGAGCGCGTCACATCGGATTCTCTGATGTCTGTCGACACCCTCTTCATTCCGTTTTTCTTCTTCGTGCTTGAGAATGACGGCAGTACGTAGTGCCAGGGCGAGGTATGCCGGGCACGCGAAGGAAAACAATCTTGACACAATCGTTCGCCGCGCTTGGAATTTCCCGCGCATTTCTCTCTGCTTTGCAGGACATTGACTATGAGCAGCCAACACCGATTCAATCGAAGTCGATCGCTCACCTTTTAGACGGCCACGACTTGATGGGCGTCGCGCAGACAGGTACCGGCAAAACGGCCGCATTCGGGTTGCCTTTGCTACAACGGCTAGACGAAGCAAACGAGCCCGCGCGACCACGGCAACCAAAGTCGCTGATATTGGCGCCCACGCGTGAGCTGGCATTACAGATTCATACCGAGCTAGAAAAATTCGCCAAAAACACATCGCTTCGAAGTACGGTCATCTTCGGTGGCGTCGGTCAGAATCCGCAAGTTCGTCAATTACAAAAAGGCGTCGATGTACTGGTCGCCACGCCGGGACGATTACTGGATCTGGTAGGCCAAGGGTACGTGGACCTGTCCATGATTTGCATCCTGGTGCTTGACGAAGCGGATAGGTTGCTCGATATGGGGTTCATCCGTGACGTAAAGCGCATCGTTCAGCAAACGCCGAAATCGCGCCAGTCGCTCCTGTTTTCAGCCACCATGTCAAAGGAGGTGTCGCAGCTAGCTCGCAACATGTTGCGTGACCCGATTCGGGTAGACGTGTCTCCAAAACAACCCACAGTCAAAAAAATCGATCAGCGAGTCATCATGGTCGAAACCCCGGATAAGCTAGAAGTGCTGCAGACCTTGCTTCATGACAAGTCCTTGTCTCGGGCCATCGTTTTTACGCGCACGAAGCACGGTGCTAACAAAGTCGCAAAAAAGCTTTGTGCTGCAGGGATAAGTGCAGACGCTATCCACGGCAATAAGTCTCAGTCGGCGCGACAGCGCGCGCTCACCGATTTCAAGAAGGGGCGGACGTGGGTGCTAGTGGCGACCGATATCGCTGCTCGCGGCTTGGACATCGAAGGAGTCTCGCACGTTATCAACTTCGAGCTGCCACACGAACCGGAGGGATACGTGCACCGCATCGGCCGCACTGCTCGCGCGGGTGCTAGTGGTGTCGCATGGTCGTTAGTCGATCCTTCCGAAGTTTCGCGATTGCGAGCGGTCGAAAAACTGATTCGCCTGACACTCGCACACTTTGACACAGCGCTTACGAAGCTCGACCTCGAGGAGGCCGGTCGAAGGAAAACGCTGACGGCTGCCGGCCAAACTGACAGTCAACGCGACGGCGGGTCCAATAGAAAACGGCACCGTCGACGGCGCCGAAATCCGCGTCAAGCTGCTTAGGCCAGACGCTCTTTCTACGCCAAGGTTAAGACGGCCCTGATACAGAAATACTCGGGTACCAACCACACGCTGAACTGAATATGAGTGACTCGCCCCTCAAACGAAGACATTGGAAATCGTTTTGAACTAACGACTTGCTTTGGCGGGTCCCGAGGTCTGACTGTTAATCAGCCGGCCGCTGGTTCGATCCCAGCAGGCGGATCCATTTAACTCCTGGTAAATCAATGTCTTAGAGGTTTATATTGTTGACCCTCTTTAGACATATTCCATCAGGTAAACACAGGGTAAACAAGAAAACGGGTTTCGTATGCCTCTGGAGAGTTTTCTCCCCTACTCCCAAATGACCCGTACGCAGGAGACCATGCCCCTTCCTTCTACATAAATAGAGCGTCTGCAATTTGAGTAGGTTCTCGATGTGAACCAAGTGACATATCTCGTTCTAAGTCGTAACTTGCACCGACCTTGGGAATCTGAGTGACCTGAGTTCAGAGTCGTCGAATGAGGAGAAAACGATGCTTTTGGTCTACAGGTGGCTTCTAGCACTATTACTCCTGCAAGTTGCAGGGTGCGCCTCTACGGGATGGATAGAAGATCAGTATCCCGGTTATGTCAGATCCGGGGCTAGCGTAAACGAGGCGATCGTGGATCTTCGACAATGCGAAAGAAGAGATATAGCGGTAGCAGAAAAGCACACTACCGAAGTTGAGGCTTGTATGCGTGCGCTTGGTTACAGCACCAACACCAAAACTAACTGTTGGTTTGATCCGCCAATACGGGACAACAATTGCCGCCGAGAAGCTGTCAATGTGCAAACAGAGACTTGGAAGAACGGGGGATTGGTGGAATGAAAGAACCAACACACACTGAAATAGACGCACTAAGAGAAGAAATAAAACAGAACCAAGAACGATCTCTCGAGATACATAGCCGATTGAAAGTTGTCGAACGCACTCATTGGTTATCCGACAAAGAAAGACAGAGTCTTAGAGAGTTAGAAAAAGAGCATCGAGAAGTTGATACGCAAGAATGGAAGCTAAAGGAGAGACTTAAGGCCCTCTCCCGCCACCGAAAGATCGACGGCTAACCGAGTCGCTCCAGCCGCATCCGTCAACGTGGCAAAGACACCCTTCACACATGCTTTGACGAATCCCAAACTTCAACATAACTTTAATCGGACCGACGCACGACAGCCTGACGGAGCCGAATGCTCAGGATGACTTTACTCACAATAATCGGTGCTTTGGCGCTCTTTTATATTGGCGTGTGCAGCCTGTTGTATTTTATGCAGGAACGTCTGCTGTTTTTCCCAAGTCCCGTCACTGCGTATCCGACGCATCCCGCCATCGAAACCGTCTCCCTCNACAGCGGCGCGTTGCAGCTTAAGGGTTGGGTTATCAATAAAGATTCCGAAGGACCGTTGCTCGTGTACTTTGGCGGCAACGGCGAGGAGTTATCGCAATCAACATCGCACTTCGTATCGTTACCTGCCACCTCAATCCTTTTCAATTACCGTGGCTACGGCGACAGCGAGGGCAAGCCCAGCCAGATTGGGATGTTTGCCGATGCCGAAGCTGTAGTCGATTTCGCACGAGCGGGATACGGCAAAGACCGACCNCTACTCGTATTCGGACGCAGTCTCGGTAGTGTTATCGCGGTTCACACAGCCGCCGAGAAACACCCCGATGCCTTGATCCTAATGAGTCCATTCCGCAGTGTGGCCGACGTCGCAACAGTCCGGTACCGCTGGATACCCTCTTCAACGATTCGTTGGATGCTTCGCCATCCGTTCGACGTAGCGAAAGCGATTGATGAGTTACCCAGTCGAACCTTGATTATTCGAGCCGACGTTGACCGCGTGATTCCGCCGAAGGAGACCGATCTCTTCATCGACCGGCTTAACACAGCACCCGACATTGCACGCTACGTGGGTGAGCACAGTGAGTCACTGTCTCACCCCGACATATGGCAGCCATTGCATGCCTTTGTCGAAAACACCCAAGGCAATACACCAGGCCCCTACCCACCTAGGTAATCTAGCGTGTCTACGACGGCCGGATCATGCACGCAAGATCTGCCGGCGAGTCGCTAGAACTAGCAATATCGCGCCAAGCGTGACCAAGGCGAGCCCCGGAAAAAGTACNGGCAAGGTTAGCCACTGGCCGAGGATTGCAACGGGCATTGTCATCAACTGGGCGAATCCCATATTGAGCTGCAGGATACCCATGATTCGACCGCGAACTTCATTCGGCACGAGTTGCTGAATTAGGATCGTGCTTGAAACCATTGCAGTCGTCATGCCTGCCCCAAGCCCAAAATTACCGATAACGACATTTGCCACGGTGTTGTCGATCGTGAACACCACGTACGACAANGCAAAAAGCAATGCTCCCCCACCAATTACGAGGCCTCGTCTAGGGATAGAGGCAAATCGGGTCATCAAAAGTGCTGCCACCAGTGAACCCAGCCCCCACGTCATCATGACCCAACCTAGATCGCGTATCTCAACGCCGATCACGGTCGTAATCCAAGCTGGGCCCAGATTACCGACCGCCGGCATACCAAGCCCCATCATCGTGACGAGCAAAACGATGACCCAGAGCACCACCTTGTGACCGCGCGCGTATGCCAAGCCGTCCCGAACGTCCTTAATCGCCTCGCCAAAACCGTATACTCCGCGCTGCTTACGAGGCTCCGCGAAGGGCATGCGCTCACTCATTCGAGCGAGAAATAGGATCACTACGAATTGNCCGATCAAACTCAACCCGTATGCGCCACCGAACCCGAGTGAATCNATGATGAAGCCCATNCCGATCAGAGCGATCGGCATCGCAAGCTGCCCCGCAACCTGGTTGAGCGACATTCCAGCCGGCGTGAGATCCGGCCCGAGAATATCCGGTACGATCGCGAGGCGAGTCGGCATGTCTATGCTTTGTAGCCCTGCACTCAAGAAAGTGAGTAGGAAAAAAAAGACGAAACCAACAGTTCCGCCATCCGAACCCAACATCAAACCAGTAATACCAATGGTCATCAGTACGAGTAGAGCTTGGGTCGTNANCANAAGNTTGCGCCTGTCGAAGCGGTCGGCGAGCGCTCCACCNTANAAACCAAAAGTCAGTGCACCAACGCCTCGACTCGCCCCAATCANGGCAACCAGAATTAACCAGACATCTTCCGGTGCATGGGCCTGCACCCAGAGGATCTGAGTCACGAACTGAAGAGGCATCAAGAGATGGCCTATGGCAGCGCCACCTAAAATTAAGCGGAAATTTCGATTGCCGAGAGGCCCTTTAGCTGCCCATACCGAATTCGCCATATCCAAGATCCACAGCGCCGNCGCTCAGTTTAGCCTCGTATCCTACCCTTGAGTCGACTGGCCTAGCGGCCTAAGCGCCTGTTAATCGCTCACACCGGCGCGTTAGCTGGNAATCCCAGTAAGAGTCTACCGTAAAGCTCGCCACCAACGTCTAGATCGAACACGGTGTGGGCAGACAGTGTGTGNATATCGCGAAGGGTCCGCTGCAATGGACTAGTTAGAAAATGTGCGTGAGAACCGCTGGCTTCGACAACGTCCCGCACGACATCCCGGGCTTCCCTAACCACATGAGCAATCTTTAAGCGCAGATGCGCACGTTCGATTTCCGGGCAAGGTTTACCGCTTTCGCCCCAGTGCACCACTGTTCGGGCGATATTCTTTAAAGCAACTTCCGCAGTCTCCACCGCAACTTGGGCGTGACCCAAACGAGCCTGAGCCATCGCCCTTTGGCTTTGCTTATCTGCCGTACCGTAGACACTGCGTTCTTGTAGCCGTTCCCTGAATAGTGCTACGGCCTGACGTGCACCACCCACCGCAGGCGCCGCAGCCGTCAACCCCAACACTGGCATCATCGGCATCTTATATATCGGCGAGTCGTGAAATAGTGCGCCGGGGCTTGAGCCATCGCGCATATCAACAATGCTCTGCTTGCGGTGCCCAGGCACGAATACGTCTTCAACCTCAATATCGTTGC
The DNA here is from genome assembly GCA_002722645.1 of Acidobacteriota bacterium. Lineage (GTDB taxonomy): Bacteria > Acidobacteriota > UBA890 > UBA890 > UBA890 > UBA890. The sequence continues at coordinate 12,499 of PBML01000050.1, read as the reverse complement.
TTCCTGTACCCACCATCCCGGCAACGTGCCAAGTATCAATAACATTCACTTCGTCGCGGGGGATGAGATACATACATAGATCAGGTTTTTTNGGGTCCTCTGTGGGTGTTAACGCGCCTACCATCACCCAATCCGCATGCATCACGCCAGTAGCCCATTCCCAGCGACCACTTATACGATAACCGCCGTCTACCGGGGTTGCCGTACCTTTAGGCGCGAGAGCGCCCGGTGCAATGATGTACGGTTGTTTCCCAAAAATATCGTCCTGAGCTTCTCGGTTATACAAGCTGAGCAACCAGTTGTGTTCCATACAGAACGTCGTCACCCAGGCTGTAGATAGGCAACTTTCACCGAGCATTACGCCAATATCCATGAAAGTTTCGAGACCGAATTCATACCCTCCATATCTCTTGGGTACAAAGAACTTATAGACCCCTGCGTCCTCAAGGGACTTCATCACAGAATCCACCGGCTTGCGCTCTTGTTCAGCCTGCGCTGCATGTTCGGTTATGCTCGGGAGCAAAACCCTAATGCGTTCGACTAGTTCTTCTTCCTGCATGACGGGGGCATCCAGCTTCACGCCTGATTGACGCTTCTGGGTTCACAATTAACATCCTGTTCGTTCATGTCTCTGGTCCAGGCCGCAAATTCCAATAAGATCCCGTCTGGGTCCTTGAAATAAATAGAACGCACGAAGGTGGTGTCCGTAATCGATGGGCTCGACTGAGTTTCCGAATCATCGTGATTGACGACGTCGGTAATCTCAACACCTGCCGCTTTCAGTTTTTGTTGGTATTCCTCAATCTTGTCTTCTGGAACATCGAAAGCCACATGGTTCATCGATGCGTGCGCCGAAGTAATATCGCCATGACCTACGAGTGCCTCTGCATGCGTGATCCCAGGCTGGCTTTCCGCCGCGTTTGGAAACCAGAAAAATGCCAAGGAATCCCCTTTGCCGATGTCGAAAAAAAAGTGCTGGCCCGCGCCGTGGGGAAGTTCGATAGTCTTAGTTAGCGGGAGCCCGAGAACCCCGGAGTAAAAGTCCACAGTCTTTTTCATGTCTCTGCATACTAAGGCCAAGTGGTTGATACCCCTGATCTCGAACTTCTCATTAGTCGGCATGAGTTTCTCCCGGTATTGGATAAACGATACGAGTGCTCGAAGAACTGTCCAATTCACACGCCACTCCGTGCGGGGTTCATTCTTGACCACCTGGAGTCAATATCTTTGACTATGTTCTGATAAGTCAACAACATTTCAATCGATAGGTTTTTCTGCAACGGATAGCGGATAGCGCTCAATTCAGCAGAACGAAAGCTGCAACAACCGGAGGAATCCATATGCCAAGACTAAGAGAAGTTCCAAAAGACGAAGCTCCACAAAACGTGTTGAAGTATTACGAGGCGATATTCGGTGAACGAGATCCAGTTGAGGCGCCAGGTACGGCGACGGGCACACCTGGCAACTGGTGGACGGTGTTTGCCTTGGTACCTTACATTTTTGATCACGCAACCAGTCACTTTGCCTTGTTTGGCATGTTTGCCGATAAAGGCGTCAGTCAATTGGATGATANTGTCCGTGAGCTTGCGCTCATGCGCACTGGGTATACCCAAGCCAGCCAATTCGTGTTTTCNCAACACTGCAANGCNGCCCGNCGGTTCGGCATTAGCGANGAACAAGTCGCNGCCATCCCTCATTGGCAAGTCTCAGATGTTTTCGATGCNAAGGAACGCGCANTACTGGCTTGGGTGGACGCATTGNTTTTACAGGGAGGGAGGGCATCNGATGAACTGTTTGAAGCCTTGCACTCCCACCTCTCTGACGAAGACATCCTTGAATTGACCTATCACACCATGGGTTACAACCTGCACGCGGTTTGCTGCAAGGCTTTACGCCTTGAATATGACGACGTTCCTGAGCGCATAAGAGAAGTACCTATCCCCGGGAAAGGCGAGCCTACGGACTGGGCCGGTAGCGCATGGAATCGAGAGGACTGAGTCTGTGAATGACAACGAATGGTTGGATTACGCCGGTTACAAACATCACACAAGGACGTGTCGTGCGGTGGAATACGCTGGCGTCTCGACACCACCGCATACATATGAACCTGACGAAGGGATCGATCCCGACTTCCGTCGATATGGTCGGGGGGCCTTGCGGAGAAAAGAGCGGAGGCTAGACCGTTCGAGTTCATCGACGACGGCTAGTNCNACGTCTCTACCATCCTAATCCGATGCCATGTTTNGCTGTGGAACTGCACCGAACATATGCTCTGTTCGCCGACTTACTAACGAACATTCTCTGTTTAGGTGGCATGTTGCTTGTCCCACTTCATCAACAAGGCCGGAAAGAGGAACAGGTCGATCAGTAACGCCGAGACAAATGCGATGGAAGAGAACAATGCAAAACCATGAAGNGGTTCGAAGAAAGCTAGCAATAGAACAAGAAATCCGAAACACAAACTAAGCGTNGTAATTATCAGAGCAAATCCGACGGTTTCGAACGCGAACANGACAGATTCCTCGGGCGTCAAATTCTTTTCTCTTCTTGCGAGAAGGTACTTACTTAAAAAGTGAACCGTGAAGTCCACGATAATCCCCAACGTGGTCCCCATTCCTAGAGATACCAGCATATTGACTTCACCGCTTACCAAACCCCAGATACCAAACGCAACTCCAATGGGCAATAAGTTCGTCAATACGGTAATGCTTCCGTAACGGAGGGACCTAAAGAACAATGTGATGGTCACGGTTATGAGTACTAGGCCGATACCAAGCGCATAAAANAGTTGGGTCGCAATCACGTTNCCCAANAANGCAAATATGGTCCNCATTCCTGATCCCGTCGAGACCATCCCTCGNGGCATATTCGCTTGGANATATTCGTTNACTTTTTCGTCGAATTCGCGGTAATCCTTGGCNCCCATTTCGATCAGTGACGCGACAACCTTGGTGGATTTTTTGTCCTGACTAATCGAGTTATTTAAATCAAGACCNAAGGGCAAGGACATTTCATAGAAGAAGAGATATTGCGCACTTAAATCGGATTCTTCGGGGACCGCATACCATTCCTGATCACCCCCATGGAGGGTNCGATTGAGGTTCTTCATGATTCTCGATAGGGAGTAGACGTGGAGGACTTCGTTATTCGACGCCAACCATTCCGAAAACTTATCCAACTGCNACAAAAACTNTGGGTCAGAAACNGATTCATTCGNGNNGGTAAGTTCGTAACTGACNGGAAACGTCGCGCCCAGTCGTTCACTAAGCCACGCNGTATCGGCTGCCAGGCTGCTATACCGCTCAGAGTAGAATTTTAGGGGGTTATCATTGATTTGATTTAACGGGATGAAGANCATGAGAAGACATGNGGCANCCGGGATCANAAAAAAAANGCGCTTATGATTATTTAGNCTAAATCGNCCCAGCCTATTGGAAAGAGTCTTATANNTATNNACTTGTTTTGGTTTCGTTATACGGACGAAACTCACGAGTGGCGCTAACAAGAAAATAGTGAAAACAAATGCCAACGTTACGCCAACGGCAATNCCGTTNCCTATCATTTGTAGCGGCACAATAGGCGTCAAATTAAGAGATAGGAATCCAATTGCCGTGGTTATCGACGTGAGAAAAAGTGGCTGCAAGTTCAAGGTAAGACTCTCTAGGATGGCGGGCTTGCCACTACCCGGTGAATCTAGGTGTTGGAAATATAAAAGGAACAAGTGCACACAATCAGCGACGGCTAGCGTGGCGATGAGAATCGGCACCATAATAAATGGCTGACTTACCGTTCCACCGATAATACCGACAGCGCCCATGGAACTAATCACGCTAACCACGATGACAAAGAATGAGCCCACAACGGCGACGACACTTCTGAGAAGCAAATAGAGGGTTAGCAAAATAACGACCAAGAGCGCAGGGATTAAAAACGGCACCTGACTTTTGATCAGAATGGGGCTGAGATACTCGACGTATACGATTCCAGATATTTTGAATTCAATTTCCGGATAACTGTCCTCAGCCTCCCGAAGAAAACTCATCGCGTATTCGACCGATTCCTTGTATTCCTTTTCTATATCGTCTCTTGGCGGATCAAGTACGATATTAATAACGGCCGTTTTCTTGTCTCTTGAGATGACCGCTCCATATGCGAGTTCTTCACTTTCTATTGCGGTTTCTTTTTGGTCGATGATTTCACGATCATAAGAGATGGCATTCTCAATAAACGGCTCGACAAACAAGTCATCGTTTATTGCGGATACGTATGAGTAGTTTGTTATCGAGTCAATCCGCAAAGAGTACGGAACCCGCCAACTTTTTTCGGTTAACTCTTCTATTAAATTTAATGTTCGAGGGGTGAAGACGGTCCCGTCTTCAACACCAATGGCAATGACCAAGTTGTCCATCGTCGAGTAGGTCTCTTCAATCTCGAAATGGGTCTCGGTATTGGGATCATTTTCGGGGAAGAACTGTTCCATATCCGGCGAGAATCTGAGATTTGGGAGGCCTAGACCCAATCCCAAAAGCACGATCAGCGAAAAGGCAATACACCAAAGTCGGTGGCGGATAATGGTTTCCGCGATCCACGATGCGTCAAACATTTTGCGCATACAGTCAGCTTCCCAGGAAATAGATAAATTCGAGTCTCACGAAGTCGTCGTCGCGAATATATTCGTACATCTGATTGTCTCCGTTCGTTGTCAGTCCGCCGTTAAAATACAAGGATTCGAGAGAGAGTTTGCAGCAACCCCCAATCCTTCGGGACGCTTCAACAAATACATTGGTTTCCCCAGAATCTTCGTTCCACAGCACGCCGGAAAGAATTTGGGAGTCATAGAGATCGTTGAACGTTAGTCGTGTTCCGACGGCTATTGGAGAGCTCCGCTGTCTATCGTCATGATTGATTTCCATCAGCCAACCCAAATCGAGCCTCGTATCAAATATTCCTACTTGCGTGTACTCAAACCCCGCCGTTGCTGCCGAAAATCTTTCGCCTTGGCCCGAACGACTGATTGCTTCAAGTTTCACGGCCATTCCGCCAATGATGTATAGGAGCTCGATTCCCGTTTGCTCGATAACACTGTAATACGGCGTCAAACTCGGCGAGCCTTCTCTTACTACCGATAAGAACTCTGGTTCTCTGCTGGTACCCGAGAAATGCGAAAGCGCTAGTTGTGTGTTCTCGAAGTCTTGATTCCACCTGATCGCAAAGTCCATGCGCCAGTTCTTGGCACCTGATTCGTATTCAGCAGAGTTGAGGTCAATGGGAATAGGACCACGCAGCCTCCCATTTTTTCCAGGGAACGTGCGTTCCCGAAACCCAAGCAAGGCATACGCGTCGATGGTTCCCCAGTTCCCTTCAAACGAGAGGTTGATCATGGGTTGGCCGAGTTTGTCTTCGCCATCGAAGCTCTCGACCAGATCCGTTTGATTGATGATGTCAACCCTATGGAATGTTTCGGTGACACCCCAGAAATCCTTCCGAATACCGACTCTCGTTTCGATGGAATCTTTCACGTCCACCCAACTGAGATCTTGGATATCGACAAGATTGCGTCGACTATCGACAGAATCTCCACGAAATTTAGGTTTGAACGTAAAAGACGATTTTTGGTCTCTCAACCGTACGTATAATTCCGGAGAGAAGGTGACGGACGCGTGAAATTTGTCTTGGTCCGAGGGGCCTGTTTTCCCGAAAAACCGGTTTTCGTAGGAGATATCTCCATACATTTCTAGATCGTCACGGCGAATTCGTTCGCGCCCCTTTGGCAGGGGAGATGCTTCGGCAGCGTTGAGCCTTTTGAGTTTAGCCAGGCCCGTAGACGGCACCGGCGAATCTGGTGGCGAGCGTTCCCGATCACGTGTGGCGTTAACCGCAGTGGCGGTGTTGCGGCTTGATTCCAGCAACAACCAGCTGTCGGAAAAACCTTCCAGTCGGACTTTCACTAACAAATCCCGGGCACTAACGTGGTATGCGAGTACGCGGTACCAGGTCTGACGATCGATCTGAACAGGTTCGATGGTCGCGTCAAGTTCTAGGGACTGGATCACGTGCTGACGTTTTACTACAGCGTTTTGCTCGTTGAGGAAGCTTCCGAAGACGATGGCATCATGGCCTGCGTTCGAAGCCGCCGCGATCGTTACAACAGCTACGGCCAGTATCTTGAGCATTGTTGCTTTGACGAATATTTCCTTAGCACAACGTGTCATGGGCTCTGCAGCGTGTCGAAGAAACGACAAGCCCCAGCCGTGCGACCGACATGCATGTCGGTATCTCAGGCTGATCAACGAGTCGATGTACTGCGACCGATGGCTGCTTTAGTTAGAGGGAACTTACCTATTTCGCTCTCTTTAAACTATTTTGAGTAAAGTCTTTGTTCGTTAAACCCGTATTAAATGTCAGTTGCTCAAACAATAGAGTTGTAGTTTTTTTCGTTTGATGATTGATCATCTCTATTTCGGTCGGTCGCCAAATTCTTTCAAGGTATTTCTTGTAATTTTTGAAGTACTGGGTTTTCAAATGAAAAGATTTTTTGTCGTAGTGATGTATTTGCCGGATGAGGAAGTTCTCTTTTTCGATCCACACTAGTTGCTTCGTATAACCAGAGTAAGGATCTAGCGGCACGCGCTCGATCAAAAAGAACTCATCGCCATCAAAAGAGTCATCCTTTATATATCGGTGAGAGTATTTTTCGATTTCTTGAAAAGACAAGTCTTCTAGTGAGAACTCACTTCCTAAAAAAGGCCCCGTTCTGTTCTTGGAAGCAACGCGTTTCACCCGTTTAAGCGCGGGGAGGTACAGCCACTGCTCATCCGAACCTACCTTATGCGCATAACTTAAAACGGCGACACCACGGACGTCTCTTGGACTATCAAACACGATCAAGCTCTTGTCCCCATCATTTGCGACTTCGAGAAGTCTCATCTCCATGACTCTTTCGGTGACGAATCCTTTTCTATCTTTCAACAGCATCTTTAGGGTGGTTTTGCTGTCCCCATAACCAGAAAAATTGCGGTCGGAAGCCGTGGCAATTTCAAGGCCTCGATCGAGGTCGTTGGTAGATGACGCAGCGTTAGCCACACCGAGAGCGAGGATGTGACCGAGGACAATAAGCAAGCGTGTTGTTTTCATAAGGTGCCTTCACTGAGGACACCAGCTTTTTTTAGCCGGGATTCCAACAACACAACCTTCCCTAAGGCTGCTAAGCCGAAAATAAATCCAAGTATGCCAAGTGCTTCCATCAAATACCTCTTTACTCCATTGATTTGGTGTGTACCGTCAGTAGTCATACAGATATCGATGGCGCAGTGCCTGGCGCGAATGGTTTCTTCTTCAGGTATGTAAAGTATCTTTTACATTATGTAATGTTTTCTATACATTAGNGNCTACTCNCTAAGTATGGATGTGNTGACGTGTCGACCANGGAAAANAGCCTTCTNGCATCACTGNTTATTACCTTGTTGGTCTTCGGCAACTTCTTTGTCGATACCTTAGAAGTTGTGCTTGCTGGCGAGCCGATGGNTAGNGTNGGTACCAGCCTGGTTGCGGCGGTGATCTCGGTCATTATTTTGGAGATCATCGTCCAGAGTTTGCTCGCCTCGTTACGCGCTTCTCAGAAAGACGACGAGAGAGACCGATTGATCGAGCGTATGTCATTTCGCAATGGTTACCTTTGCTTGTCGGTTGGCATCTGGATTTGGATTGCTCAGACCACCATACCCACCTGGTGGACTGACCTTCCATCCTCGCCCTATATGACGGGAGCCTTAGTCCCTGTCTTATTACTATTGCTCTTCGTTATCGCGGAAGTGACGATGACGGTTACTCGGCTGTTTTATTACCGACACGGTCTATGACATGGCNTCGACGTCGATCAAAAACAACATTCGACGATTGCGTTTNGANACCAACGAGATGACCCAACAAGCTCTAGCGGAAGCCGTTGGCGTGACACGGCAAACCATCATCGCCATAGAGCATGGCAAATACTCACCGTCACTCGAAATNGCNTTCAGAATTGCCGCTGCGTTTCACGTNNCNATGGACGATGTGTTCATCTACGGTGAACCAGACCAATGACTAAAATTGTGAAGAAAACAAATTTCATTTACCCACTAATTCTTATATTTATGATGTGGTTGATGTGGAGTTTTCTCAATCCATGAAAAAAAGAGCTTTAAACCCAAATGTTGGGGCATGGGTCGGTATTGGTGCAGGAATAGGTGCAGCGCTATACGCAGCGACTCAGGAGCCAGTTTGGATAGCAGTAGGCGTTGCGTTAGGTGCTGCACTTGGAATTTCTAGGACAGATAAAAACGAAGAAGGCTAGATGAAAAGAATTTCATTTACCCAGCAAAACTCTTTCAACCTCCTCATCTAATCCGTCTTTCCTACCAAGCTCTAGACCCATGACGGGTTTCGGCGAGAGGTGTAACTCGGACCTCGGCTTTCTCATCCCTTAACGTAATATGAAGGCGATGGACGTTAACGCCACCTTTTATGTGGAACTCGGTGAATTCGCAAACCGCGCAACGACTTTCGACATCAAAGATCCCGCCGAGAATCTGGTAACGTCTGTAGAGGCTCGCTGACAGTGTCGGTCGATGAACAATGGATTCTGGAAATGGCGTGCGAGGCTGCTCAAGCCGGCGATATTGCTCGCTTGCTCGAAATCCTAGAAGCATCGCCAGAAGTCGTTACCTATAGAACCGCAACAGATGACACTTTACTCGGCCTAGCGTGCCGATCGGCGACTGGAGACGTCGCGATACCTCCGGTGCCAGGTACCAAGGCGCAACATCAAGCCGTCGACTTGATCTTGGAAGCCGGTGCTGACGTAAACGCTGCGACCAGTGAAGCTTGGACCCCCCTACATACTGCAGCGATGGCGGGACATCTCGATCTCGCAAGGAGATTGCTCACGGCGGGCGCGTCTACGAGTGGTTCTCTGTATCAGTGTCAGGGAGGTTCGCCACTAGCATTGGCCTTGTTTTACGCAAAAACAGAAGTGGGACGACAGCTTGCGAAGCCTGCCGTGCCCGATAACTTGCGCCACGCAGCCGCTCTTGGTCGGGATCTAAACCGGTTCTTTTCGGGCGGCGAATTTACCGCTTCGGCCAAAGAAGGCTTGGACTTTTATCGACCACTTTTGGTTTTCCCCAAGTGGGATCGTGAATTTTCGCGGCAAGAGGTACTGGACGAAGCGCTTACTTGGGCAGCGCGGAATGGCCAGTGCAAAAGCATGGCTTGGCTCGTCCAGCGTGGCGCAGGGGTAGATTCCAACGCATATCGCGGTACGCCGCTGCTGTGGGCGATCTACAGTGGTGATGTTCGAGCGGTAACGTGGTTACTGGACCACGGTGCAGATCCCAATCTACGACACGATTTTGGTGGGCAAGACCATGGAGTTCGTGCTGTGGCGCTTCATCTAGCGGCTCAGCACGACTCGGTCGATTGCGTAGAATTGTTATTGAATCGTGGCGCCGATCCCCACATCGTAGACGGAGCTCATGGCGGCGATGCTCTCGGTTGGGCCGAATTTAGCGGTGCTACTCGTGCCGTCGAGGTACTTAAGAAATGGACTAGTACCTACCGGTAGCCAGATGACAGTGCCTTGAGTTGTTACCTAACTGGACATTAGGCAGAAAAAGGAGTTTAACGTAGGGGTGTTTTTATCACTTAACCGCATCAGATGGCCGAAAACCAAGTTGAGGAAATCTCATGAGTAAGGGAAAAAATAAACAGGGTCGAAACACCCAAAAAACGGCACAACTGACTCTCAAAGAGAAAAGAAAGCGAAAGAAAGAAAAAAAAGTGAGGTAGCAAAATCGAGTTGCGTCGCTCGACCATAACTGGACTAACTTGTCGCCTCTGCACCAAAACTCCTTCAGCCTCAATAGCTAATCCATCCTTTTGCACTGCTACTCCATCGCTTGGGAGCTTAATAAACTCGACGACCTGTTAACCCAACGAGTGGCGCCTTTCTCGCTTGCACCGCTTGTTCACGTGGCTGCTTGTTAGCCGTTTCTCCGTGTTTGGGCGAGAGCGTAGGTAGGCTCAAGGCCGGATACGGAAATCGCCCTACCGCTGCTAATATCGAGGGCGTAGATCGATTGGATTAGCGGGAGATATGAAATATTCAGTGGCGTTTGCATCCGAGGTGGACTCGTGGAAGTGGGTTAAGCGAGCCGAAGAGTTGGGTTTTCATGCAGCTTGGTTCTATGACACCCAGCTACTGAATCCGGACATCTTTGTCTGCATGGCGCTGGCCGCCCACGAAACATCTCGGATTCGTCTTGGTACCGGCGTTCTTATTCCTTCCAATCGCATTGAACCAGTAGCAGCCAATGCGCTGGCCTCTTTGAACAAGCTGGCGCCGGGACGTGTCGATTTTGGTATCGGCACAGGTTTTACCGCGCGCAGGACGATGGGACAGGGAGCAGTCCCACTTATGCGGACTAGACGATATATCGAAGTAGTACAAAGCATGCTAGCGGGTGAGATTGTTGAATGGAGCGATGCCGATGGGACGCACAAGGTCAAATTCCTGGATCCAGAACTAGGCCTGATCAATATTGCTGACGAGATACCCTTGTGGTTTTCGGCATTTGGACCGAAGTCGCAGCGGCTGACCGCGGAGCTGGATGCGGGCTGGCTGAATTTCTTCGGACTTGCTGACACGACCGATGCCTTGAATGCGATGATTTCTGCCTGGCAACAAGCTGGGCGGGACGCATTGACCTTGCAGAGCAACCTATTCTTTCTAGGTGCCGTTCTAACGGGAAACCACGCTGCAGATGAATCGCGCTTAATGTCTCAGGCTGGACCAGCCACTGCCGTGTTATTTCACAATCTCGCCGACGAGGTGGGGCCGATGGGAGGTTCGAATATGCAGGCAGGCCCGCTGTCTAATGTGCTTGCGGATTATCTAAGGGAGCACGATAAATATGAACCTGCCGATGCTCGCTACCTACAGAACCACAAAGGCCACTTAATGTATGTACGTCCCGAAGAAACGCACGTCACACCGGAATTAGTTAAAGCGGCTACGTTTAGTGGTACTCATGATGAACTAGTTGAGCGTCTACGAGGGATCGATGAGGCTGGTTACACGCAGGTGACGGTGCAGGTAGTGCATGGCCATGAAGGTGCGCTAGAAGATTGGGCAGACGTGTTCGACGCCGTTTAGCTTCGCTTGTGAGTCCACACTCGATCGCGGGTCCTTCCTAGAGGGTCCGCGACGGATTATTCGCACCCCGCGACCTGCCTAGCGCCAGCCCCATCGAAACGACATTTATCGATTGGTACTGTGTCGACTAGAGCGTCTGCAATTTGGGTAGGTTTTGGATGTGAACCACGCTCAAGAGGTATGACGGGATAGGGAACGATGTAGGTAACGTTAGATTGCGTTCGCAGTAGCGCAATTGATGCTTGAGCGACGATTGCTTTGATACGATCACTAAATGACACGCAAACTTCTATTACAAATTTCACTGATAAACCCTCCTTCTCGGTACGCGTTTTGCATACAAAAAGGCAAAGGGAACGACGCTAAAAGGTTGGGCTACCTCAGGTCAAATGGCAACGATCTTGCCTTCGAACTAGAGGTAGACGTGCGAGAAGGAAAAGTTCAAGGCTCCGCCAACTTTCTCGGCCCTTTCGCACAGGGGAGCGTTAAGGCGCGTTTCTTTTACATTGTGGTCGGCTCGTGCAATGAGTTGAGAGAGCCAGAATGGTTTGGACGCGTGAAAGTGCCACTCTCTTCCATCAGTTGGGTAACCGTCGAGGCATCTTCAGGTAAAAAACTTGAAGCATGCTACGAAGCAACAGGACCAAAGGGCACACCCGCTCTTGCCACGGTGCATCTAATAGACGGTTGGCGGATCACTTCCTGCGAGTAATACCAGATCTTTGCTCGTTGGAATTTGAGATCAAATCAACATCACGAAGCTCAAAGCGCTATTACATGTCTCGGCGAGAGGCGTAGGGATCGGCTCGGAATTAGGCGGATTACTTGATGGGTTCGTTCGTACCCGAGATGCCTTGCTTCCCCATCTCTTTTTTGACCATCTTTTCAATCATGCGCTCTTTGTATCTTGATCCAAAAACCCCAAAGGCATGAAAGAACAAACCGATACCCCAGAGTACGGCTACAGTGCTCGACAAAAGAAAAACATTCACAACTACGTAAACTGCCAAATGAGAGTAGAACCCAAATAGCTTTTCTACTTTTTCTCTGACTCTCTTGTAAACCTCATCCTTTTCCAAAGTACTTCCCATCTACATTAACGTAATCGGCGGCAACGACTCGTGCTCGCGCCTTTTAGATAGTGGCTAAGCTTGGCTTGCTTTCCAAGCCTGAACTCGGTCTTTTAAGGGACCAAGAAATGTCTACTATTTTGTCTACTGTACCTTTAACGAAAATAAAAAAAGGTAATTATTACAATGGTTTAGGACAGATTAGGGGAGAAGGATGGTGCCCAGGGAGGGCCTACCC
>PBML01000049.1 GCA_002722645.1 Acidobacteriota bacterium | reverse complement strand
CAGGCGCCCACACTGGTCCAGTTTAGAGTCGCTTTGGTGTTTGCCTATTGGGTCTATCTGGTTGTCGTCCACGATTAGAAGGAAACCCTCCAAGAAGCCCGAAAAGCAAGAAATTGACGGGCTAAGTGGACGCGCAATAAACTTGCCCAGAGAGGGCTTTATGAGGAAAGAAAATACGCAGATCGGCGGTGGGTGGCTCGACAACTTCGTCGAATACGTGAAGCAGTCGATCGACATCATTCAGCTCAACGAAGATGCGATCGATCATGCGCGCGATGACGAAGAGGCCTTCATGATGGGACTCGTGATTATCGCCCTGGGTGGCATCGCTGCAGGGATCGGATCAATGTCCGCTCCTGTCTTTGTTTTTTCTCCGATTCTATTCATTGTCGCTGCTCTCGTCTTCGCAGTGATCCTTCATTTGTTGGCCACAATGCTTTTCAAGGGCGAGGGTGAGTTCATCGGCTTTTTTCGACCATATTCGCTGGCCTTCGTGCTTTTATGGGTTAACGCGATCTGGATACTGAAAAGCGTGCTCGTCTTGGTCGCGGGCTTCTGGTTGCTGGTAGTGACGAGTAGCATTCTTGAGCGTAACTATTCGCTTGATCGGCCTCAGGCCATAGCAACGGTGGCGATACCGGTAGCGGCGCTGTCTATTATGTGGACGGTGCTTTTCGCGACTGCAATTGCTGCCGCACTATTTCTCGGTTTGCTCTGAGAGCGTTCTTACCGCATGCTGGCGTGGAGGAGACGGCTTCCGATCTCACGGATTTCGTCGCGGCTCATGCCCTCCCCAAAGTAGCGATTATCGATGCGAAGCTCGAAATGGAGATGGGCGCCAGAACGGCCACAGTTGACAGCTGATTCTGTACCCGAATTGCCGACAAAACCAATGATGTCGCCAGCGCGAACACGCTTTCCTTCCACGATTTCCGACGCGATACCTGATAGGTGCACATAGCGGGACACGATCTCGTGGCCATGGTCGATCCAAACTTGCTTGCCACGAAGTTTGTCAAGGATGTGGGGTGGCGTGGTGCCAGCTGCCCGAGAGGTAGCGATCGCCTCAGCGTACTCCTCAGGGGTCATTTCGGTGAAGTCTAAAATGGCACGGATTACGGTACCGTCTTTGGCGGCAACCACCGGAGCGCTGAAGGCGGTCGGCACGCCGATATGACCGTTATTCATGTCGAAGCCTTGATGTATGCCATTTCGGTAGGCACGCGCCGCTCCTGGGAGCAGCGTATCGAGGTCCGGGAGTGTGGACCCAACGATCGGCATCCGGAGATCGGCTAGCCGGAAATCGTCATAGCTGCTTTCGATCTCAGTAACTAGGGTTCGAATGTCTACCCCAACCAGGGCGATATCCGGAGATGGTAGCGCCAAGCGTGCGGCGGCGACTTCTTCACGCTGCAGGATTTGCTCGATCGATGGGGCTACGTGCCCAGCGTCGATTACCGAATCGGCGCCCCAGTCCCAAGCGGTGATGGAGCCTGTTGGCTGCAGGCTGCCCTCGGTCGTCTCGACGGCGTCGAAGCCGATCAGCTCTGGCCGACCATCGTTATTCCGGTCCCATTCCCAGAGTGTTACCTCGCCTCCGAGGTCCCAGCGGATGAGATCAATCGAGCCATCAGCGTTGACGTCATACCTGACCGAGGAAATCTCGAAGGCTGGAGTCCATAATTGCGGTCGAAAAACAGACACGGCGGCAATCGTGGCGCCGATAAACAGCACCACCATAATGGTGTAGAAGCGTTTCATTTGCAGCGCACCTGAGGGATTAGTTGAACGGAACCTATTAGCCGAGACTAGCATAGCCAAGGTGCGGTTCTGGTCGGAGACAGATATGCCTGAAAGCTGTCGTCAAACTGTTTAAAGCCCGGAGCCGATGGCCATGTTGCTGAGTTCCTGCTCGACAATACTCAAAAGAAAATCAAAGCTGGTCTGGGACAAGGTCGCTTCGATGTTGATTTTTTGATCGTCTTGTTCAGCGTGCACGCCGTCCAGTATTTCGAAAAGTTCGGGCTGGCTCCCTTGCAGCATCATCTTCCCCATAGCGATCAGACCATTGAGCGAGTCGGTTAGCATTCGGGCATCTTCCGAACTTGTAGCTATACCCGCAAGGCGAGCCGACAGGCCGTTGCCTATCTGCAACGACATAGAGATGGCTTCAAGGTTTCCGATTGTGCTGGGCAGGATCAAGGGGGCATCGTCGCTACCTAGTTGGGTTGGGATAAGGTGATTGTTGGCAACTAGCCAGAACTGGCCCTGCCCTGCAACTTCAGAGACCAGATCGTTCATAGTGTGGTCTGGTTCCAGGGGCTCGCGACGACCGCCCTTGGCACCGATCACTGTATAGAGACTTTCCTGGTTGCCCATAACAAGTGTCGTGTCGTCAAGAAACGCTAGGGCGAGGCTTGGTGGCGTTGCTGCTACCTCCAAGAATGGCGCCAATCCGGTACTTACTTCGTCGACCTTCCACATCGTGGTGCCATCTACGTCCTCGATGCTCCAATTGGCAACGATATCGGTAAGCGCTGACTCGAAACGATTGTGGTCAAAGTCTGCAGAGATCAGGATTATCATTTCGTCATGAGTATGATCAGCATCCCCGCCAACGCCTTGCGCCCCGTCCATGATCACGAAACTTATATGTTCCAGGCCTTCACGTGGGTTTATTCCGAGTCTCTCCCACATTTGTCGGAGCTCGTCTCCTCCTGGCTCAAGAAATAACCCCTCCTCAAAGAATGTTCTCTCGTAACGTTTCCACTGCTCCTCTGGCAATGCTTCTCTGAGCGCCTCGAAGTCGATCCAGGCGATCCCTTCGGCACCCAAAGAAGGCAGCTGATCGATCAGTGCTCGCGACATTGTCACTCTCTCGGAGTCAATCGAAGCTGAGCACGCCAAGATAAGGGCGGTGGAACCGAAGGCACCGATCTGTAAAAACCCTCTTCTAAAGATCGCCAACTTGTTCATCGTAGTGTTCCTAATAGTCACTCCGTGCGAACCACCAGCAAGCGAGAAACATACATAAGATAGCGAAAGGAATCGAATAGAGAATCGGGAGGAAAGACACAGGTTCATTTTGAGCGGCGGCCACGGCAACTTGCCACATTCCTTGACTCTTAGGGAACGTCCAGTAGAGGCTTTCGGCAAACGCCGTGCCTACCTGCCGTCGCCAACCTGGAGAAAACGCCAGTGCTTGCCACTCGGTGTACGCGTGGAACGGATAGATAGCGTGCCCCGCGATCCAGGCCATCAAGCCGGCCATCCCGCTGACAGGGCCATTGCGGGTGATAATTCCGGCAAGAATGGTCGCTGAGTAGCAGATGGAGTAGACGAGGAGGATTGTCAGGCCAGCGAACAAAAAGCCTGTGCTCCCCAAACCGGTCTTGATCCTCAGAACGGTCCAGCTGCCGACGACCAAGTAAGTGACGCCGATGCTGATAACGGTCACCGAGCCACAAGCACGCCCTAGTAGCAGTGTTGATCGCGAGACTGGTTGGGCAATGAGAAGGCCACCCCAGCCCTCCCTGACCATAGTCGGGATGTGATTGCAGGTCAGGAAAAGAGCCAATAGGACGCCGATGGAATAGAGAATGGTGATGATGCCGACTTGGAACCAGCGCACGAAGTTATCGACGGGGATTTCCTGGCCACCGATTTCGAGGTTTTGACCGAACAATCGCGCTGATGCCAGTGTTCCTTCAACAATGTCAAGGTTTACCGCTGTGGAGAGGAGAACGAGAAAGAAGGTAATGCCAATCAGATACGTGACCAGAGTCCAGCGGTGGAACGATTCCCGCACTGTGTAGGCTACGAGTCCGCGGATTTGATACGAGATCAGCTGGGCCTGAGAGATGTTGTTGTTCGCGTACCCCAGAACGGCCGTACGTGTCTCGTTCATGAGCGCACCCCACCGTTAACTGGTTTGGATTCGGCGCTAGGAGGCTCCTCCGGCCCCCGCTGAGCTTCGTTGCCTGTCTGATCCCTAATGGCTCCCAGAAAGACTTCCTCGAGGCTATTCCGTACCGGTTCGATGCCGTCGACCAGGATGTTTTCCCGGCGCAGTCGATCGAGCGCCGCGTTGAGTTCATCACGATCACGAACGGTCAAGTTCCAAGCGGCTAGACCAGCGGGTGCCTTGATTTCCTCGATCTCCAAGATTGCCCTGTCGAGTAGCGCCGGAACGCGNTCAGGATCGGATGCTACTGTCAGGCGATACTGCTGTTCGCGAGTGGTGAGTTCGGCGAGAATGCCAGCTTTGACAATCTTGCCACTCTTCAGGATGGCAACTTCATCGCATACCATTTCGACTTCGGTCAGAAGATGGGAGTTCATGAACAGCGTCGTTCCACGCTCGCGGAGGCGGCGCAGGATGTTTCGNACGACGACACGGCCGAGCGGATCGATACCCTCGGCTGGCTCGTCGAGGAACAGTAGCTCGGGATCGTGCAGAAGAGCTTGTGCCAACGCCAGGCGTTGCTTCATGCCCTTGGAGAAGCTACCGACCTTGTGGTTGGACCACTTTCCGAGGCCGACGTCCTCTAGAACCTCGCTAATTCGCTTCTTGCCCTTGGATGTCGGGATTCCATGTAGGCGACCGAACAAGTAGAGACAGCGAGATGCGGTGAGAAACTGTGGATAGTTGCGANGTTCNGGCATGTAGCCAATACGGAGCCTNGCCAACGGTGTTCCGACGTTCTNCCCCATTAACCTCGCTTGGCCATCTGTTGGGTGCGCGAGGCCCAGCAATACTTTGACCAAGGTTGTTTTCCCCGCCCCGTTTGGCCCAAGTAGGCCAAACGCCTGGCCTCGTTCAACNTTGATATCNACACCACTTAGCGCCTCAACNGGGTTTCCGAGGAGGGTTTTGTATACCTTCCGAAGGCCTTGTGTTTCGATGATTGCAGCATTCATGGTCGGNCTGAGGGGACAATTACGAGCTTTACTGTGGAGGANCCTAAACAGAGCGTGGAAGTGTTGATATGGTACAGGTACAGGTCATCAGGGTGTCCTTCCAGCCTACATTTCCGATCATCTTTCTGCTGAGGTNTGCTCGCCAACTATCAAACAAGNATTTTCACGACATTTTGCCTACGGGGTTATGGTGCCCGCGGTTCGGGGCGAACATTCTGGNACATGAATCAGTACTCGGAGACGTTTCTCGATCACTACAAGCGACCTCGGAACCTTGGTGATCTCGTTGATTCCGACGCGGTTGCCATCGTGCATAATGAAGTCTGCGGCGATGTTCTTCGGATCGCAATCGCTGTGGAGCCTGATGCTGAAGCGGAGCGACGGCGGATTATTGCCATNCGCTTNAAGGCATATGGCTGNGCCGCCACGATTGCTGTCGCTTCGGTGATTAGTGAGATGGTTGTTGGTAAACGCGTAGCCGATATCGACGGAATAGATAACGATGACGTCGTGGCCGCTCTCGANGGTTTGCCAGCTGGTCGTATCCACGCCGTTGTGCTTGGGCGGNCGGCGCTGCGTGAAGCGATTGCCCNGCTCAGTTAATCATGGAGCAGNAAACNGGCGCGGGAACTGCCGAATGCGAGCTCCCNCGCTGAACTTCAAGTGACAGCCTTATTAGGCTGTTACCAATTCCGAAGATAAGACTTCAAGACGTTCCCGGATAACTTCCGCGGTGACGCCAATCATGCGGCAGATATCTTCAAACCAATGACTGGCGAAGAACTCTTCCGGATCGCCATCTTCCGTCAGTCCACGCAACTTCTTACGCTCGGACGGAGTTAACTCGTCCTGCTGGCGGATGCGCAACAGGAACTCGTAGTCTTTGATGGCGAGNTCGATCACTGATACGAAGAGCTCGCGATATGCTTCGTTATCGACCCATTCCTCGTCACGGCTCGAGCCGATCGCAGGCAGCCCTACTGGCAAGCCCGAAGCTGCGAGAATGACAGCTTGTGCAGACATCTTCTGCCTCCAGAATATTGAGAGTGGCTGGGCCGCCCCTTGCCCCCAGCCTTTCCACATACAACAAGTATTANTGCAATACGCGTGCCAACTCGCGTNTTCNCCCNCTCCCCAGGAANCCTTGTTGCTGNCGGGTTTCCGGGGGATTATTGAAGGCCCAATAGATGACTAAGTTGCGTAGTGTACCATATAAGCCAGTAAAATCGGGAAAAGAGCTCTCTAATCCGATAAAACCTTTGACTGGAAGGCGTGCACACGGTATGGACTATTTCATCCAGTGTGGACCAAATAATCCAGTCAATTTGGTACTATCGCGTATATTTCGGACCTCATGCGGCGTCGAGACTAAACTTCTTAAGGCGATATCGCAACGTCGCACGGGACATGCCCAGAAGGCGNGCCGCCTTACTCTTGTTGTGACGGCTGCGCTCAAGGGCTTGTTTTAACAACGATCTCTCAANCTCNTCGAGCGATAGGCCCTGGGGTGGAAGCGAGNCGGCCACGTTTGCGAGCGAAACGCGCTCCTCCTGTAAGCGANCAGGAAGGTGTTCAGCNCCTATCGAGTTGTCCTGGGTCAAGATTACAGCACGCTCTAAGACGTTTTTTAACTCGCGAACGTTCCCTGGCCATCCATAGTTAAGCAATATGCGGCGAGCTCCAGGACGTATGGCCGTAACCATCTTGCCCGTGCGTTCCACGAGTTCGAGTAAGAAATGGCGGGCGAGCGGGAGGATGTCTTGAGTGCGTTCATGTAAAGGGGGAATGGTGATTGGGAAGACATTGATGCGATAGTAAAGATCCTCGCGGAAAAGTCGCTTGGAGACAAGNTCGGCAAGATCGCGGTTGGTTGCAACGATCAGGCGCACATCGGCGCGCAATGTTTCCGTACTNCCAAGACGGGAAAATTCACGCAGTTCGAGAACACGCAGTAGCTTCACCTGCACCGCTAAAGTCATTTCACCGATTTCGTCGAGAAATAAAGTGCCGCCCGCGGCGAGCTCGAAACGTCCGATTTTTCGTTTCTCCGCCCCAGTAAAGGCCCCACTTTCGTAGCCGAACAACTCGCTCTCGAGGAGATTCTCTGGCAAGGTTGCACAGTTGATGGCGACGAAGGGGTGACCAACGCGTCCGCTATTGTAATGGATGGCCCGTGCCAGAAGCTCCTTGCCTGTTCCACTTTCACCGCTGATTAGAGCGGTGGCGTTGGTTGTCGCGACGTCACCGGCCAGGCGTAGAATCTCAACCACCTGTGGTGACGTTCCGATAATCGCTGAGAAATCGTATTGGCGTTCGAGTTCTTCTCGCAGCACTCGATTTTCAGCTACCAGTCGAGTCATCGCGAGGGCCTTCTGAACCGTTCGACGGACGTCGTCCTGATCAAATGGTTTTTCGATGAAGTCGAACGCCCCGGCTTTCATGGCTTCGACCGCAGCGGCTACGGTGCCGTAGGCCGTTACCATGATGACCGGTAGTTGCTCGTCAATCTCCTGGATGCCCTTGAGCAGGGTGAGCCCATCTATGCCCTTGAGTTTGAGCCCAGTGATAATGCCGTCGACCGGCTGCGACACCAGAATTTCAAGCGCTTCCTCGCCGCTGCTTGCGTGGATAACAGCGGCTCCGAGCCCTGCAACCTCTCCACTTATTGCTTCGCGGGTTCCTTCCTCATCGGTGACGAGCAGCAGGCTCGGGTTCATATCATATTCTCGGGGTTGCTTAGTTTAGTCGCCGTTGCGGCTGTTATTGACAACCAATAAATGACCGGTTCAAATGATCCGCTTCCATTATATGGAACCTTGCCTCGATGTTCGCCGGAGGCTTCGTCATATGGATGCTGCCTCGGTGAATGTGAACGAGTTGCTAGCCGTTTGCGNTGTACATGACATAATTCCTCCACACGGCTAACATGNTCACAGCNAGGTTCTCNANCNACCTANCTAGCGTGCAGCGGGGACCTAATCAGAAATGCAGGCTAGAGGAGACACTTCGGCGTGCCCCTTTCTTCCGATAAGATTCGTGACGCACTTGCGACCGTTAAATTCCCTGGTCTTTCTCGCGATATTGTTTCGTTTGGCCTTGTTGAACATCTAGAGGTCGAGAACGGCCTAGTTCGAATTCGCCTGAGCGTACCGTCGGGTAGCAACCACGCGATCGAGCAAATGGCACGCGATGCGCACGGGGCTGTTTCGGGTCTGGATGGTGTCGATGAGGTTCAGCTTGATATTTCCGCTCCACGTCCGGCAGCACCTGGTCCATCGGGCGGGGGAATGAATCTTCCTGGGCCGCCGTCAGATGTGAATGCTGCGAAGCGCCCAGAGTCTGCTCCTGCCGGGGCCGGTAGCCGGCCCGAGCCACTGATCCAACGAGACCCGATCCCGGGAGTGAAACATGTGCTTGCGGTTGCTTCGGGCAAGGGTGGTGTCGGCAAGTCTACTGTGGCATCCAATCTCGCGGTGGCCATGAAACAACGGGGCCTGGCTGTTGGATTAATGGACGCCGATATCTATGGGCCCTCCATTCCAACCATGTTTGGTGTTCACGAACAGCCAGAGATTACGGATGTCGAGGGGCGCCGCATGATCATTCCGTTGCAGCGACATGGACTGAAGATCATGTCACTAGGATTTCTCCAGCCAGAAGATGCCCCGGTTATCTGGCGTGGTCCTCTAGTGATGAAGGCGGTACGTCAGTTCTTACGGGATGTTGATTGGCGCGAGTGCGACATTCTTGTTATCGATCTGCCACCCGGTACAGGAGATGCTCAGTTGACCCTGACCCAATCAGCGCCGCTGGACGGGGCCGTCATCGTTACCACGCCGCAGGATGTTTCGTTGATCGACGCCCGTAAGGGGCTGCACATGTTCAGGGAGGTCGACGTTCCAGTGATTGGCATTGTCGAAAACATGTCGGTTTTTAGTTGCCCGGAATGCGGTCATCAGGAACACATCTTTCGCGAAGGCGGTGGCCGCCGTACTGCAGAGGAACTCGGTGTTTCGCTGCTCGGAGATGTTCCAATTGATCCTCGGATTGCCGAGGCGGGAGACGCGGGTACCCCTGCTGTTTTGGCGCATCCGGACAGTGAAGCGGCCGGTATTTTTGGCGAAATTGCGCGTGTGGTAACCGCTTCGCTGATGGGCCAAAGTACTCGGGCCCAATCTCAGAACTAGTTCTTTAGAATGCTTAATTTCGTTGGCGGTTTGCACATTGGAATTGCTCGGGATTGAATCTAGTCGCTAACCGGAACATTTGAAATTAGATGCACCTAAGAAACTTCGCCAGCAGAGCTGGTTATTAACAACTGAAAAGCAGAGAAGTCGCCCTTGCGTCGCCTCGACAGACGTGCGGCGTTAACAAGGAGCCGAGCCGTGGAAGCAGCCGGGAACATATCGGGCCTCATTGAGTTCATTCCAGAAAACGTCGAAAAAGCTCCGGAGGATCCAGGTGTCTTCCTGCTTATCTCCTCCAGTCAGAAGGTTCTGTACGTGGGCACAACCGACGCTAAGGGCCTTCGTGAGAGTCTATGGAACCTACTCGAGGAGCAGCCTTTTGGTGCGACTGGTTACTTCAAGTACGTTGCCGAGCCAGATGCTGCGAAGGCCGTTGAAATCAACGCTGAGTTAATCGCTGAACACAAACCACCGCACAATCTTGGCTACAGTCGTTTCCGTAACGAGGAAGTTACCCTTCCCAAGCAGGGTCATTCCATCCGCCACTCTGCCCCAAATCCATAGCTTGGGGCCTGCCCGGTACGGGGCATCAATCGTCAGGTACGCTGTATCCTTGGTTGCGGTATATGTGCATCAGAAAGCGGCGGGTCCAAGTTACCCCGGCTGCGTCATCGATGAACACTAGGGTGCTACCAACTTCTCGGACGAGCGGCGGCGCAAACACAGCGTCTAACTCATTTGCGGTGAATAGTTTGTTACGGATGCCAGTGTTCGGATCCTCGACTACACCTTCTTCTCGCCAAGGCGAACTCTTGAGCCAGGGACCGTAGTAGCCATCATTGCGGGCGAAAGTAACCACGATGACGACGCCGCCCGGCATCAAAATACGTCCGACCTCTCGCCCATACCCTCGTCGCAACTCTGCGTCCACCAGGTTGTCTACCGCCGTGATGTCAAGCACGGCTGCGGCAAAATCATCCTCGATAGGTAGCGGCTCGTTGAGATCATGCTGTTGCGTCGTCAACGTGCCAGCGAGGGCGCCTTCCCCAAGGCGCTCCTGGAGGAGATGCAGTGCCACCGCTGAGTGTTCAAGCCCTATAACCTGGTGCCCCTCTTGTGCTAGAGGGATAGCGTTGCGGCCGATCCCACAGCCACAGTCGACGATTGGGCCGTCGATCGTCTCGCGATGGGTCGCCAAATAGCCAAGCAGGAAGCGAACACCACGGTCGATGTCACCACGGTAAGAGGTTGTGTAAGCACGAATTTCACCGTATTCCTGATCCCAGGCTAGACCTCGATCGCTCAACTCTCGAGACTTAGGCGACACGCTCAGTTCTCGGGCTCCCAGCTCTCGCCCGGCTTCAGGCTGACTGATCCCGGGGGAGCCTCGCTGTCGATCTCGACGGGACGATACTGAAACTCGGCACGGGGCACACCTTCGACCTCATATCGCCGGTAACCCCGTACCCAACAGATACTTGAAGCCTCGAGTCTTATCCCCTTCGGCATACGGTGGAGAGCACCAACTGGCATTGGTTCGGCAGCAGGCAACTTTTCTTCGGGGCCCGGAAGATCGACGCGCAACGTACGCCAGTCCACCTTGCGACGCTTCTCGGGTTGGCGCTCCTCTAGCGTTCCACCTCGGCGACGATCCTTCATTTTCCGCAGGAAATCTTTGCGTTTCATTCTAGAGATCCGAGTTCCTCGAAAAAGAACGCCGCGCTGGCAATGCCAGCGTAGAAATTTCCGAGATCAAGATTTTCGTTTGGGGCATGTGCGTTTTCGTCTGGTAGGCCGATACCCATCAGTACGGAAGGAGCCCGGAACAGTTCCTCCAGAAGGGCCACGAGCGGGATCGATCCGCCTTCGCGTATAAATACAGGCTCGGTACCGAACCCGCGGTGTAAGGCACGGCCAGCCGCCTGGATGACCGGGTGATCACACGGTGTCAGCCAAGGTTTTCCGCCATGCATGCGGGTCACTTTGAGCCGCACACCTGGAGGGGTAAGCGCGCGCAAGTGATCCTCGGTGGCATTCATGATTTTCTCGGGATCCTGATTTGCCACCAGCCGCATGCTGATTTTAGCCATCGCCTTGGCTGGCAAGACCGTTTTGCTCCCTTCACCGGTGAAGCCCGAGAGAAAGCCATTGACCTCGAATGTTGGCCTTGCCCAAGTGCGCTCGAGGACACCGTAGTCAGCGTCCTTGAGCAAGGCGTCAACTCCGAGTTCTTCCCGATATTTGGTTTTATTGAACGGTAGCGAATTCCACTGCTCGCGCTCGGCGTCGGTGATAGCAACGATATCGTCGTAAAATCCCGGAACGGTGATTTCACCGTTATCGGGGTTACGGCAGGATGCAAGCATTCGTGCCAAAGCCTCCGCTGGATTAACAACAGCACCGCCAAACGATCCGGAGTGCAGGTCACCGCGAGCACCGGTGACGTCGAGTTGCATGAAAGCAAGTCCCCGAAGGCTGTAGGTGATTGATGGCAACCCGGCAGCAAACATCACTGTGTCGGAAATCATTACGGCGTCGCATTGGAGGCGGTCTTGGTGCTCGCGCACTACGGCTTCTATGTTCGGACTGCCGACTTCTTCTTCGCCTTCGATCAGAAAAACAACGTTCACTGGGCACGTGCCAACAGTCTGCAGCCAAGCCTGTAGCGCCTTGACGTGGATGTACAATTGCCCCTTGTCGTCAGCCGAGCCACGAGCAAAGAGTTTGCCTTCGCGAACGGTGGGGTTGAATGGTGGTGTATCCCAAAGCTCAACCGGTTCTTCAGGTTGCACGTCGTAATGCCCGTAGACTAGGAGAGTGGGTGCGCCGGGCGCTTCGCGCCACGCGCCGTAGATTACCGGGTGCCCCTCCGTTGGCCATTTTTCGATCTCAGTACAGCCGGCCTCGCGAAGTTTGCCCCCGAGCCACTCGGCGGCGGTGTCGACTTGATCAGCGCGGGCCGGATCGGTCGAGACACTTGGAATTCGAAGGAACTCTTTGAGNTCGTCAAGCCATTGATTTTGCTGACCTTCGACGAAGGCACGGATTGGATCGGCACTGCCCATGGAGTCTTCCCAGGTGTGGGGATCTATTGCTTTGNGCCGGGGGCCTTGTTACGTTAGCGNCGGAGTGGCGCNGTTGTGCAGCCGTTCATTTCACGTAGTCACCCTATCCGGTGGCGTGGGNGCTGCCAACACTNCGGAGGTGCCATCTTGTCNGAGCGTCANGCNGTGGGCTTGTTTGTGTTNGTTGTGGNGATCGTCCTNGTNCCATTTGTNGGCAGCGTGAACGCTGTGACCGACGATGGACAACAGAACGNCGANGCAATTCTCGGCCGATTGAANGNANTGCTNGCNGCGACCGAGACGAAGNTCATCGTCGTGCCCTTTCCTGACAGCCGGAGCCGCATATTGAAAGNCGATGGAACTTCGGACTTCTTCCTGTTCCTCGAGCGTGGCAACCTGCGNGGCATGGAACCGATGANCNCGTTTTACGCAGCACTTGAATCGGGNGATATGGAACTCGCTGTTGAGCTTTTCTCACAGAACAGCCTAACTTCGCTGCGTGCGTCTGATTACGGTTGGAATGGTCTCGGGGTGCCAATGGAACGAANCGACGGCAGCGGACAGATTNAAGATCGTCTGTACAAGACCATGGAAGGCGCACCTTTTGGCCAGGTCGACATCACCCCCGAGGATACGCAGACATTTCTTGAGTACATCGAAACGATCTTAATCCCGGCGCTCGAGGCCGGTTTCTAAGCCCTGTAGCCGGTGGTTGGCAGGAAGTGAAGTTTTCCAGCTTGATATACGCCCGATATAGTGGGTGTTGATTTTGTTTGCACGGATCGTGAGGATCCTAACTGCACGGGCTGTCTGGCTCGGTAGTGTGCTTCCAATTTAGAGATGGCGCGGATTTTGGCCGCGTCGTTAGCTTCGTCTAGGAGGTTTAATATGCGTCGGATGATCCCGGTCACGATAACGACTTTGNTGCTTTCTCTGTTGTTGACTCCGTTGGCCTTTGCCGCCATACCGCAGGGCCAGGAGGAGCAGGAAGAGCAAGAGCAGGAACANTCCTACGAGGAGACAGTGGTTGTGTCGGCCTCGCGTTTCGAGCAACTGTTGATGGATGTGCCAGTCTCCATCTCTGTGATCGCCGGCGAGTTCATCAAGAACACCGCGTCTACTGGTAACTACGCTGATCTTTTGCGTTCTGTTCCGGGCCTGAACGTAACGCAGACAAGCGCCCGTGACACCAACATGACCTCGAGGCAAGCTACCAGCACGCTAGCCACGTCACAGTTGGTTATGGTTGATGGTCGAACTGTTTATCAGGATTTCTTCGGCTTCGTGTTGTGGGAGTTGCTGCCGGTCAATCGGGATGAGCTTGCCCAGATAGAGGTACAGCGTGGCCCGAGTTCGGCTGTTTGGGGGGCGAATGCGATGACCGGTGTTGTCAACGTGATAACCAAGTCGCCGCGCGCGATGGGGAACTGGACGTCGATTCGCGCCGGCGCTGGTGAGATTGGCACCAGCTTCTTCTCTGCCCTTCAATCGGGTGTTCGGGACAAATTCAGCTACAAGTTCTCCGGTGCGTATTACCAGCAAGATCCTTGGCCACGACCCAGCAATTTCTCAGGAGCTGCGTTCCCGGACGCCGTGAACCGCGGCACCGCGCAGCCCAAGTTCGACGGCCGCGTTGACTACCAGATCAACCAAGATTCAAATNTGTCTTTCGGTGGCGGCTACACTGGCACTAACGGCATCATTTTTACTGGGCTTGGACCGTTTGATATCGCTGACGGGTCCTCGGCTTCCTACATGCGCGCCGATTACAACAACGGTGACGCGAACGTTCGCTTCTTCGCCAACATCCTCGATGCTGAGTCGCAGAACCTTCTCAGCCCGCTGATCCTCAACTTTGCCACCGGGACATACGATTTCTCAGCTAAGAACATGACGGTGGCCCAAGAGGGCAAGCATGTCCTCAATTATGGCGGCAACTACAGGCATCTCACTAACGAACTATCCATCGCGCCCGACGGTGATACTCGCTCGGAAGGCGGAGTTTACCTCCAGGACAACTGGGCGCCGCACGAACAGTTTCTGATAAACGCAGGTGTTCGGCTGGATACGTTTAGCAGCATCGATGGTGCCGTCTTTACACCGCGCATAGGGATGCAGGTGCGACCGTTTGCCGNCNAAGATCATGCCATTAGGGTGTCGTGGGGCAGAGGGACACGGGCACCGTCGGTGATCAATAATCACCTCAACACGTTTATCTTCAATTCGCTTGATCTTAGCCCGTTGACACCGGTTCTCGGTTTCAACCCAGGGCTCTTTGCGTTTCCGATTTTCGCGGAAGGCAACCCGGGTCTAAAGCAGGAGACGCACGATCAATTCGAAGTCGGCTACCGCGCTGTGATCAACGGCAAAGTGTCACTCGATTTTGCTTATTACGTTTCGGAAACTACGGACAATATCGACTTCTACACGGACCAATACTTCAATATGTTCGATCCGCCGCCGGGATGGGCGTTGCCGGGGTTTATCCTTAACTTTCTGCCAGCGCTGCCAAAGCATATGACCTACCGCAATATCGGCTCAATCAAGAATCAGGGCATGGAGCTCGGTTTCCAGGCACGTGTAGCTCCCGGTAACGAGATCTTCGCCAACTACACCTGGCAGAAGGATCCCGAGGTAGAAGAAATAGACTTGGCCGATGTCAACTTGCCGCCCACGAATCGGTTTAACGTCGGCATGGCGGGCTCAGTTCGTGGTCTTATGTACAGTGCCGTCGTTGCCTATCAGGATGAGGCTTTCTGGTCCGATGTCTTAGACTCACGGTTTCATGGTGTCACGGACAAAATGACAACCCTGAACCTTACGCTTGGGTACGAGTTGGAGAACATAAATTTTTCAGTGCGTGCCACCAACGTCACCAACCAGCTGTTTCAACAGCACTACGTTGGTGATGTCATCGGACGNAGGGTTGTCGCGGAAGCTGGCCTCAACTTCGACTGGGACAACCGCTAACGACGCAACCGTCTGCACAGCAAGTAACAATGGTAGAAGCGCTGGTTTCGATCGGCGATCCCGTATGGGGGGAATCCGAGTGTTTTGGTCCGGGGATAATTCAGGTCTGGTCATCTTCTTTGTTACACTCGTCCGATGGTCGCCACCGTGAGTCTTGAGGGATTCGTCGCTGCTCTGCGTGCCATCCCAGAAGAAGAATTTACGAATAGAAGAGTTCTGGAAACGGTAACCAACAGCCGGGTCCCGATCACGGAACTCGACCCGTACTTGGTCTGGAAACCGGACCGGTATACCCGTAGCCTGATTTATCGCAACGAAGTCTTCGAGGTGATCGTTCTGTGCTGGAACGTCGGTCAGGGGAGCCCTGTACACGACCACGCCGGCCAGAGGTGCTGGATGGCCCTTCCGCAAGGCCGTTTNGAGATCACCAACTACAGCTACAAGGATGGCCGCGAGATCGAGTTCATCGACGCGGAAATCGTCGGGGAGCACGAAAGCGACGTCCACGTCGATCAGTGTTGCAGCGTCCACCAGATCACCAACCGATGCGCTTGGTGTGAGCCGGCAGTCAGCCTACAGGTCTACTCACGCCCGTTCGATAGNTGCTACATCTATGATCTCGCCACCGGGAAACGTGAGCTGAAGCCGATGTGCTTCGATACGTACGGCCCGCTCGCCGAGGCTTTTGCGACTNCCGAGACCGCTCNCGGAGCTCTGGTTAAGTAAGCTCTTTTNCCGAGGGAATTGTTGCCCTCGGNCCGCCCGCCGCCTCGCGNAACACTTCCAAGTAGTGGAAGTCGCCGTGGTTGATGCGGTGTGAACCATCGNCTGTGAGTGCGTCCATTAACTCTACGGATCTGTCTCGGGCCTCNCTGAAGCNGTCGATCAAGTAGGCGCAGCGGTCTTTCGCATCGATCGCTCCCAAAGCTTTCACCTCGATGAGCCGGCGCANCATNGCGTGTAAGGCCAAACGGCGCGACACCATTCGGGAAATCGCAGTGTCGCTCTCACAGGCGGCGCAATCGCAGGNGGGATGGCAGACGGGTTCGTCAAGTCGCAGGCAGGCCTCGGCGGTGCGCACGGGCGTGTGGATGAGGCACTCATGCAGGTAGTAACTGTTTGCCGGTCGGCTACCCATCATTTCGCGGAAGAAGCTCCGTGGGTGGGTTTCGAGCCCATAGGTTCCAGCGGCGTAACCGGCGGCNCCGGCGGCGATGGCCAGAAGGCCAGTGCGGCCGACGTGGGAAAGCACAACCGGCACACCGGTTGCCACCAGTGTGCCGACGAACTTCACAACGGTATCAGCGTCACGTGGATCAGCACGACGCTCGTCATAATTGACGATTGTCACCCAGAACAACGCAGCTTCGATGCTCGTGTACACCGCAGCGATATGGGCGCGGTGATCCGGATCGATCAGCGCGTCGATATCGACGGCTATGGAGACGCCGACTGGTTGATTCGTCGATGTAACGATTGCCTCAGCGGCGCATGCGCGCGAGACCTCGAGCCATGGGTGCTCTGCGTGTGGCACGTAGAAGTACGGTGCCAAAAGGATGTCGGCACCTAGTTCCCGTTGTACCGCTAAAACTGAGTNGATAAGCGCGCGNCGCCCTTCNGCGCGNGCAAATCTCGCCGGTTGCCACAGTGTTCCNAGCGTTTGGCGCCCGGNGCTGTANGGTAGGGCGCGATAGTCGGGCATGCTCATGTAGCCTTCAAACTGAAAATGCGCTGTTTTGGGGTCGACGAGCAGGGTGGTTGCGCAATCCCGGGCGTGTTTTATGAGGTCACGCATGCGTGGGTTAGCGCTGTAGACTGCCGAGAGCATAAGCGCTTCCTGCGGCGGTACCTGCTTAAGAACGGCCACGTCGTTGGGGAGCACAATAGGGATGAAGCTAGGATGGTCTGGTGTCAGCATTTCGTCCTCGCGGTTAGTCTATTTTTGCCCGTCCGGCGTCATCGTGCTAGTTTTCGCCACTGCCGTGAATACACTTGCCGATCTTTTTTATAAGCTGGAAGAGCGGGCGCGCCCCGACCTGTTAATGGTGCGTGCAGGGGCTGATTTTGAGTACATCAGCGCTAGTCAGTTCGCCAAGCGCATTCGACGATGCGCTGCCGGGTTGCAGCGACTTGGCATTGAGCGAGGTGACCGTGTCGGCCTGATTTCTAGTAATCGTCCCGATTGGCACGTTATTGATTTTGCGTGCCACCTGAGTGGCGCAATTCTCGTTCCACTGTTCAGCACACTAACCGCGGCCCAGGTTCGGTTCACCTTCGCTGACAGTGGTTGCAAGATCGTCTTCATCGAGGGTGCTGATCAGTTGGAGAAAGTTGTCTCGGTGCGTGGAGACCTCCCGGACCTTGAGGGCATCATTTTGCTGTCCGCGGGGGACGGTGCTGACGAATTTCCGGCGAGTCAGAATCAGAGCGAGGGCACCGCAGCACGGCCCGATTTAGCGTTTGAGGAACTCATCACTGCCGAAGAGCCGACAAAGGATCTTCCTGGCCCCGAGGATAGCGATTCGGTTGCGACCATTATCTATACCTCTGGAACTACTGGTGAGCCCAAGGGGGTCATGCTGACGCATAGCAACCTGATCTCGAACATCGTCAGTTCACAAGCCATGCTCACCTGCCGTAGCACCGATGTGACATTGTCGGTTCTGCCGTTGTGCCACATTTTCCAGCGGATGCTGGACTACACGTGGTTTGATGCTGGCGCGCAGATTGCTTACGGTGCCCCGGATCGCCTGGCTGAAGACTACATGCTGGTACGTCCGACTGTGGTCCCCGGTGTGCCACGCTTATTTGAACGTTTCCGTGCCGCAGTGCTTGAAAAGGTTGTTTCTGGAAGTCCTCTCAAGCAGCGTATTTTCTACTGGGCCGAGCGTGTTGGTCGTCGCCGCGCGGAGCACGAGCTTCTTGGTACCCCTTTTGGGTTTCTCGACCAGTTTCGTTTTCTGGCCGCTGACCGCTTGGTTCTTCGCAAGTTGCGTGCCAGAACCGGGGGCCGAATTGTTCACTTCGTCAGCGGTGGAGCGGCGCTCGATCCGTCCCTTAATTGGTGGTTCGAATCGATGGGCTTACGTTTGCTACAGGGTTATGGGCTGACCGAAACATCGCCTGTTATTTCCGTCAACCCACACGATGCCAACCGGATCGGTACAGTCGGTCGACCGATCGACGGTGCTGAAGTAAAGATCGCCGACGATGGAGAGATTCTGACCCGTGGGCCACACGTCATGAAGGGATATTGGAACAAGCCCCAAGCGACCGATGAGGTGTTTATCGATGGGTGGTTCCAAACTGGTGACATTGGTGTTTTGGAGGACGGATATCTCCGTGTCACTGACCGCAAGAAGAACATCCTTGTGACCTCAACTGGTAAGAACGTTGCGCCGCAGCCGCTCGAGAATGCCATAGCAATGAGTCGGTACGTGGAGCAGTTGACAGTAGTTGGGGATGGGCAGCGTTTTGTCGCTGCGTTGGTCGTACCAGATTTTGCCATACTGAGGAATTGGGCAGAGGAGAGGGACAAACACAAGACTCCGGAAGAATTATGCATTGACACTGACGTGATCGCTCTGATCCGCTCAGAGATCGATGCCCTACAGGCGAACTTCTCGACTTTCGAGCAGGTCAGGGACTTCCGGTTGCTTTCAACGCCGTTCAACATCGACGATGGCACCCTTACTCCGACACTGAAGACAGTGCGTCGGGTCGTGGAGAGTAAATACGCGGAACTGATCGACGAGATCTATTCCGAAGGCGAGAGCTGAGATGTCGGGCGGGGTTGTCATTACCCACGGGTTGCGGTCCGTATATGCCAAGTTCGGCACCGCGTTAAGGAACGTCTCGGCCGTCGAGCTTGGCAGGCAGGTAATTACCGAGCTCATTGAGCGTGCCGACATTGATCCGCAGCGGGTCGACGAGGTCATCGTTGGATGCGCTGGTAACCCCGTCGATGCTGCCAACATTGCCCGTGTCTTAGCTCTGAAAACTAACTTGCCACGCACAGTGCCGGCAGTCACGGTTCAGCGCAACTGTGGTTCAGGGCTGGAAGCAATCACCTCTGCTGCCGAGCGTATCCGGAGTGGCCGGGCCCNGGTGGTCGTCGCCGCTGGGGTGGAATCAATGAGTCATTACCCGTTGTTCTTCTCCGCTGCGNCGCAAGCAAAGTTTGAAGCTTTGGCACAAGCACGAACAGTCGGCGCCCGTCTGGGTGCACTGTCCCGATTCCGGCCGCGGGATTTTTCTCCCGAGATTGCCCTTGAGGCCGGTCTCACTGATCCAGTCTGTGGGTTAAACATGGGTGAGACCGCCGAGGTCCTGGCTCGCGAGTTTCAGATCTCGCGTGACATCCAGGACGAATTCGCGTTGCGTAGTCACCAACTTGTTACGGCGGCTGAAGAAGCAGGTCGATTCGCTGCCGAGCGCATTCCGATTTTCCTTCCCCCAGGATACGANCAGATGGNTGATGCAGACAGCGGTCCCCGTTCTGGTCAGANCATGGAAGCGTTGGGGAAATTGATGCCNGTGTTCGATCGNCGCCACGGCACCGTGACAGCTGGTAACTCCTGCATGGTTAGCGACGGAGGTGCGGCCGTNCTGGTGATGGAAGAGGGGATGGCACAGGAGCTTGGCTACGAGCCTCTCGGGCGGGTGGCGGGTTACGCGTGGGCCGGATGTCTGCCTCGCCGTATGGGCCTTGGACCTTGCTACGCGACNCCTCCCGCGTTGGCGGAAGCCGGNCTGNAACTTGCCGATCTAGACCTNATCGAGTTGAACGAAGCATTTGCGGCGCAGGTCTTGGCATGTGAGTTATGTTTCCGGTCGTCGGCCTTCGCGAGAGAGGAACTCGGCCGCAATCATGCC
This sequence comes from Acidobacteriota bacterium, assembly GCA_002722645.1. Classification (GTDB taxonomy): domain Bacteria; phylum Acidobacteriota; class UBA890; order UBA890; family UBA890; genus UBA890. The sequence goes on along the minus strand of PBML01000049.1, from coordinate 89,537 downwards.
GTTGGCGAGATTGACCGCGATCGGCTTAACGTCAACGGTGGTGCCATTGCCCTCGGGCATCCGGTTGGGTCGAGTGGCACGCGGCTGGTCGTAACGCTCCTTCACGAGCTGGCGAGGCGATCGGTGCGTTGGGGTTTGGNAACGCTCTGCGTCGGTGGGGGCCAGGGCGGAGCAATGGTTCTCGAACGGTGATTGATCGACAACTCATCACGGGACTCTTATCGAGAGAGCCTTGGGATCGAGCCGTTGCCTCTGCTGGCCTAAGCGTCGAACTCGATGACGATGGCATCGCGCTAGTTGAATTCGATCAACCCGCCGTGCATCACAACCGCTTTACACCGGAGTTGCTAGAACGACTTGACGCGGTGCTTGACGAACTCAAGTTGCGCTGCGCTGAGGGAATCGTTCGAGGCGTGATGTTCACTTCGGCAAAAGAGAATTCGTTCATTGTTGGCGTCGACATTGCGGCAATTGCGTCTGTGCCCAATGAAGCTGCTGCCATTGCTGCCGCGCGGCGGGGGCAAGAAATCTTCCAGAAGATTGCCGATCTGCCGGTTGTGACGGTTGCGGCAATCAATGGCACCTGTCTTGGCGGTGCTACTGAAATGGCACTGGCTTGCACGTTTCGCGTCGTTGCCGATAATTCTTCAGTTGACATTGGCTTGCCCGAGGTGAACTTAGGTTTTTTCCCTGGCTTTGGTGGGAGCCAGAGGCTCCCACGGATGATTTCCCTGGAACGCGCGCTGCCAATGATCCTTGGGGGGAAGGCAGTGACCGCCNCCCGNGCCCGCAAGATCGGACTAGTCGACGCCATTGTGCCTTCGGGGCTGTTGTTGACCGAGGCGCGCCGATTTGCACTTTCNCCTCCGCGTNGNCGCCGCCGAGTGGCACTAGAAGACCGATCTTGGGGGCGGTTCCTGCGCCGCTGGTTGCTCGAGGGTCAGTTNCTGGGACGCACGATGATGTTTCGCCAGGCGCGAAAGANCGTGTTGTCACGGGTTGGTGAGCACTATCCGGCTCCCCTAGAGGCACTGGACACGGTACGGCGCGGCCTAAGAATGACACTTACAAAGGGTCTCAAGCTTGAAGCGGAACGGGTCGGCCAGCTCATTGTTTCATCAGTATCCTGCAATTTGGTAAAGATCTTTTTGTCTCGNCAGGAGGCACGAAGGGCGGCACACGCTACGGGGGACATTGGGCAAGGAGACGCTACCCGGAAGGTGCGCAAACTCGGTGTCATTGGAGCGGGTGTCATGGGAGGCGGTATCGCCCAGGTTGCTGCCTACCACCAGATCCCAGTTCGCTTAAAGGANGTTGTCGCCGAAGCGTTGACAACTGGTTACCAGGTTGCTTATCAACGTTTCCACGAGCGGCAGAGGGCCGGCAAGCTAAGCAGCCANGAGGTTTCTCGGCGCATGGCGCTGATCAGCCCAACGCTTACCTATACTGGCTTCGGGACTGCCGACCTCGTGATTGAATCTGTGGTCGAGAACCTCGATGTCAAACGGTTAGTACTCAGCGATATAGAAAATGTGACGAGACCCGANGCTGTGATCGCGACAAATACCTCGTCATTGACGCTGTCTGAAATGGCAACATCGATGAGACAGCCCGGCCGGTTCGTTGGCTTACACTTCTTCAACCCTGTACATCGCATGCCGTTGGTTGAAGTTGTTTGTTCCGAGGTCGCCGAAGCCGACGCAGTTGGTTGCGCGCTGTCCTTTGTGCACCGTCTTGGAAAAGTTCCGGTGAAAGTCGCTGACTCGCCGGGGTTCCTTGTTAACCGTGTCTTGATGCCCTACCTAAACGAGGCACTTTTGTTGGTAGAATCCGGCGTTCCCACGGCCCAAATTGATGGTGCCCTCAAGCGCTTTGGGATGCCAATGGGGCCACTTAGGCTACTCGATGAGATTGGGCTTGATATCACCCATCANGTTGCTGGCCGGCTTACGCCGGTCTTCGGCGAGCGGCTATTAGCATCGGATGTCAGTAGCCTGATGTGCAAAGATGGGCGACTGGGCAAGAAGGTTTTGAGCGGTTTTTATCGATACGGAAAGGGCAAACCCCAACCGGTTGACCTCGGCGGAATATTGGGTGGGGCCCCGATGTCCGCAGCAGCNCCAAGTGATGAAGAGATCACTGATCGTTGCGTACTTCTGATGCTCAATGAAGCCTGCTACGCGCTACAAGAAAACATCGTTGAGTCAGCTGGTTTCCTTGACCTTGCGATGGTAATGGGCACCGGTTTTGCTCCCTTTCGAGGTGGTATCCTCCGCTACGCTGATGCTGTCGGCGTAGCCTTGTTGCGGGATCGGCTGAAAGAGCTCTCGGACCTCCTTGGCGGTCGTTTCGAGCCGGCGCCGCTTCTTGAGGAAGTTGCTGACGAGGGTCATTTCTACGCATCTTGACGATTACTTCAACAGAAGGNCGTTTCCCGTCCTGGCCCGTGTTTTCGTAACATGACAGTTGCGTCTTGGNAGGTCGATTCTTGAACGACTCCACAGTCGAACGCACGGTGACGAAGATCGATGCTGGGCAGGTGTCTGAAGTTCACGACACTATGGCGGTGGAGGAGCCGTGCGAGATCCATCTCAGCGGAGAAGCTGTAGCGGTAACCATGCGCACTCCTGGGAATGACCTTGAGCTCGCCGCTGGTTTCCTCTTTACCGAGGGTATTGTAGGCGCCCAAGATGTGGCTACAGTTAACCATTGCGGCAACACAGTGGTTGGCCGAGGCGAGGAACTTCACCCGGAAAACATCGTTGAGGTGAGGTTGATTCCAGGCCGTAAACCGCGCCGAGACTTTCGTCGTCATTTCTTCGCTTCCTCGTCGTGCGGTATTTGTGGCAAGGCCAGCATCGAAGCCATTCACGTCAATACCGCAATGGCGGCCGACGGGCCATCGATTTCAGCCGCGATACTTACCANCATGATGGNCCAGCTGNAACCNCGGCAGAATGTNTTTGCTGCCACNGGTGGTTTACANGCNGCTGCCATCTTCAANGTTGCAGGCGAGNTGCTGGTTGTNCGTGAGGACGTGGGTCGGCATAACGCTGTCGATAAGGCGATTGGCTACGCTCTTATTGAGGAATGCTTGCCACTTGATGCAAACGTGCTGATTGTCTCCGGGCGTACCTCGTTCGAGATCGTCCAGAAAGCGTTAGTTGCTCAGATCCCGATCGTCGCTGGTGTTTCGGCAGCATCNAGCNTGGCAGTCGAGTTTGCTGCACAAAGCAACATGACCCTGGTAGGGTTCCTGCGCGACTCAAAGATGAACGTNTACGCGGGGGCGGAGAGGGTCNTCGGCAANTAGGCTCCCGGGCGCCAATCGGANACTNATGGCTCACGAGCTCCAACTAGGTTTCTGGAAACGCCTGAAAAANCTGTCTCCGTTCGGNCTNGGTCNTGTCAAGCCGAAACACTATCGAGACATGCTCCGGGTGGTGGNACGCAACCGTGACAACCTTGGCTACGCATGGAAAGTGCTGTCGCGNGGTGCCTGCGATGGTTGTGCTTTGGGNACCGCAGGTNTGCGTGACTGGACGCTCACTGGCACCCACCTNTGTATGGTCCGGCTCAACTTGCTNCGCTTGAACACTATGCCCGAGTTTGACCNTCAGTNGCTNGCTAACGTANCGCGCTTAGAGGATTTATNTGACGCTGACCTGCGTGATCTTGGCAGAATTGGTGTGCCGATGATTCGCGAGCGCGGCGAACGAGGATTTCGCCGGATCCAATGGGAAGAGGCATACAAGCGTATTGCTGAGCGGATTAAGCACAGTGATCCGACGCGTTTGGCCTTTTACCTGACCTCGCGTGGGATGACCAATGAGGTCTACTACGTGGCNCAAAAAGTGGCGCGGNGGTTCGGTACAAACAACATCGACAACGCCGCTCGAATCTGCCATTCACCTTCTACGGCGGCGATGAAACGGGCGCTGGGAGTTGCAGCGACTACGTGTAGTTACNGCGANTGGATCGGNTCCGATCTCGTGGTGTTTTTTGGATCCAACCCGGCTAATGANCAACCGGTAACGACCAAGTACTTGCAACAAGCCAAAAAGACCGGNACCCGCGTNGTTTTNGTGAACCCNTATCGGGAACCCGCGATGGAACGTTACTGGATCCCATCGAACTTNGTTTCTTCGNTCTTTGGTACNCAGCTCATAGACGATTGGTTCCCGGTNAACACGGGCGGGGACATCGCATTTCTTTATGGCGTGTTGAAGATAGTTTTCGAAAATGGTTGGCACGATACTGAGTTCATAGACGTTCACACCGAGGGTTTTGANGCTCTTCGTCGNGAAACGGAACGCGTCAAATGGGAAGAACTCGAATCTGAATCGGGATTGTCACGAGCCAGCATGAAGGAGTTTGCGAATTTGATTCGCAGNGCCGACAGTGCTGTTTTTGTTTGGAGTATGGGGATCACCCAACACGTGGCTGGTGCTGACGCTGTCCAGATGATCATCAACCTTGGGTTGGTGAANGGCTACGTTGGGCGTGACAAGTGCGGCCTAATGCCGATCCGGGGCCATAGTGGCGTACAAGGCGGGGCAGAGATGGGTGCTTACGCGACAACCTTCCCAGGTGGTCGCCCGGTATCGTCGGAAGGTGCCGCCCTGATGCGCGAGTTTTATGGTTTCAATTTGCCGGACCANCCTGGGNTGACTGCTACGGAGATGATTGACGCCGCTGCTGAGAACCGTCTNGACTTGTTGTACTGCGCNGGGGGGAATTTCGTACAGACACTGCCGGACCCCGATTACGTTACNGATGCGATGAGCAGGGTNCCTCTGCGCGTNCACCAGGACATTTTNCTTACNAAGCAGCTATTCATCGAGCCAATTGAAAAAGATGGNGCCGTGATCTTGTTGCCGGCTCGTACCCGCTACGAACAAGAGGGCGGCGGGACGCAAACATCAACTGAACGNCGTGTCATCTTCAGCCCNGAGATTGATCGGTCTGTCGGTGAGGCGAAATCAGAGTGGCGCATTTTTNTGGAACTAGCNCATGCNGTTGACGCTGAGCGTGCTGGTTTGCTCGGGTGCACTGANAGCCNANCGATCCGTGAGGAAATTGCCCATGTTGTACCAGCGTACGATGGGATCCAGCATTTTTCTGGTACAGGCGATGCGATCCAATACGGTGGTCCTCACCTGTGTGACAAATGGGAGTTCCCAACCCCTGATGGCCAAGCTCATTTCGTTGTCGTTCAGTTACCGTTCTCAGATAAGCGTGAGGGTTGGTTCAAGATTTCGACGCGGCGCGGGCGACAATTCAATTCGATGATTTATGGGGAGGTTGACCCGATTAACAACGCAGCGCGTGACTCGATACTCATGAATCCAGAAGATGCAGGCGACCTGCAATTCAGCCAACACCAGAAGGTCAAGCTGATTAGCAAGACAGGTGTATTCGAGGGCCGCATCCTGTTTGCCCCAATTGCTCGAGGTAATTTGCAGGTGCACTTCCCAGAGGGGAATGTGCTAATTCCGCGTGGCATCGTTGACGCAGATGGNGGGGTTCCCGACTACAACACCGAAGTTCGTGTGGAGACCGCGCCTTCGCAGAGGTTTGGTTAACCAGGGTGNCAGTTAGTAGATTGCGGCATCCTCTAACTCTAAGGCGGGGAGGTCCTGGAAGANCTGGTCCCACTGGTGGTTGCTGTAATTGACTAGCGGCCGACATCATGTTGCCTCACGTGGGNTGCCGTGGAGGCGGACTCCGGAAGGCTGCGGTAGCATCAATTACCTCATGAGCTGCGAAACCCTCCGTCAATCGATGAGGTTCCTGGTGGCTACCTTCGTCTTGATCGCGCTCACCGCTGGTTGTAAAGCCTTCGCGCCTGATTTTGCAGAGTTCGGTGGCTCGCGGATGCGTGACATTCGCGACCGAGCAGCCCTGCACGACACCATGTTGACGCTGCGTCTAGATACATTGCTGCCCGTTCTGATGGAGAGGGTTGGAGTTGATTGCTGGTTAATATTGGCCGACGGTTCAGAGGGTGACGTGCTCGTCTCGCTCCTCACCGTGAGAGCCACCCGTCTCGAGGGTAAAGGTGTTCTATTATTGTGCAACCAAGACTCGGCCCTTGCGCGTATTGCCCTCGGGGCCGGTTTTTCCTCTAACGCGGCAATTTACGAGGTCGTCGAACCATCCGACGACTTGGCCCTGGCTGGGTTGCTAAACGATCACTTACGTGCCTTCAAGCCGGAGAGCATCGCCGTCAACGATTCTCTGCAGTTTCCTGCCGCAGATGGCCTCACAGCGTCAAATGCTCGCTGGCTTCGTGACCATTTGGCCCCTGAATTTTCAAGCCGGTTGATTTCGTCGCGACCTTTAGTTGAGAGTTTTCTCGCCGAGCAAATCTTTTCTGAGGCGCCGTTGTTCGCGGAGTCCGTACGCCTGACGGTTGCTATTCTCGATGAAGTACTGAGTGATCAGGTGGTGGTTGCGTCTGGTACGTCTCTGCTCGACCTTGACTGGGCCTTTCGTGAGAGGGCTGCACAGCTCGACGTCGAAGTTGCTTATCCGCCTCGCACCGCCGTTTATCGACCGAGCAGTACTCTTGAGGCCGAGCATCGCATGCAGCTCGACCTGAAGCTGCAGCCAGGGGATCTTGTATTTCTTTCGTCTGGCATCCGTTATCTGGGTTACACGAACCGGGTTGGGCGCTGGGCTTACCTGCTGCCCACGGGAGAGTCGNCCGCCCCCGATTGGGTCAATGAGGCGCTTTCGCGTTTNGCTGACGTTGCCGAACGAACTGCCGAGCTTATTAAGGTAGGACAAGGGGCAACCGAGGTTCTTGAAGCTACGCGTTCCGCTATGGTTGGGTTGGTTCATTCNTCCACGGTTATCGACCGTGTTGGGCGGTTGCAAGAAGGCACTGTTGAGCTTGAATCGGTCGTTGCGCCGCTGAGAGGTTGGGATAGTGCCTATCGGCTCGGGGCNAACACCGGNTTGGCNATCACCCTCTTGACCACCATGCAACCGCNGCTCGGGCCGAGTGCCCCGCCATTGTTACTACTGCTGCTGGATACGGTCNTGGTGACNGCCGCCGGTACCGATTTCGTGATTCCCTTGCAGCGTACGCCGCTGCTNATTGATTGATGGAGGACGAACGTGCGTGTGAAAGAGGTTGAGGATGGTTTTGTCCTTAGGCTCGAACAGGGCGATGAACTGATCGCGTCACTTGCTGAGTTTATGAAGGAACGTGACATCGGTTCGGGTGCGGTTACTGGATTAGGGGCCGTTAATCGAGCCTGTCTTGGTTGCTACCTGCTTGAGGAACAAGATTATTCGGCACGTGAGTTTGAGGGTGACATGGAGGTCGTTGGGCTGACGGGCACGCTCAGTTGGTATGACGGCGAGCCGTTCCCTCATGTGCACCTGATGCTGACTGATCGGGATTTTCAGGCTACCGGTGGGCATTGCTTCGAGGCCCACGTATCGGCGACGATAGAACTCANCGTTCGAACCTACGAGGCTCGCATCGAGCGGGGCAGGGATGAGGCAATCGGACTCCACCTGATGGAATTCTAGGAACCTTGGCCGTCCGGTTTGCATTGCGGTGTCTTCGCAGACCTTGGTAAGACAAATCTNCCTTCATGCCTGTCAACTNACTGAAGGAATATGCTCCGTNCGCCCAACGGGGTCGTTGCCAGAATAAGAGTGCCTTCAATAACTCGAAAGGATGATCTTTGAGAGTTCCGCTACTCTCTGGTCGATTTCCCATTGCTGAGACTTGTGACCATTAATCATTACGCAGAAGGCCACCGTTCTTCCGGATTCGGTATGGGCATATCCGGACAACGTGTTGACACCGCGGATATGTCCTGACTTCAGGCGCAGTTCGCCTACCAACGGCGGGTCTCGAAACGGTCGTGGGTTGAAACCATCCATACCGCTAATCTTCATTGAAGCGACGAACTCAGGGCCAAAGTGAAAGTTGGATTGGGCGTGCTGGAGGAGTTCGACGACCTGACGTGGCGAGACGCGATTCAGGTTGGAGAGCCCCGAACCATCAGCTTGNACATAGTCGGTCAGCGATGTGCCGAGCGCTTCNTTGCGAAACTGAGCGACGACGGCTAGGCCCTTTGACGCAGTCCCAGGGTGGCCGTATTCAGCAGCCCCAAGGGTTTTGAGGATTGTTTCCGCCATTACGTTGTTGCTGTACTTGTTGACGTCCAGGACCAAACGACCAAGAGGCTCGGAGTGGATCGTGTACAGAAGCTGGAGTGGGCCGGGCAGCCCGCTCCGTGAGTTGTCCGGACGGATCCCCTCGGAGAGCATCAGGGTGGTGAGTTCATCGATCGTGGGTCTGCGCACCTCACCACTGATCTTGACTCCGGCTAAATCGAGCAGCGCGTGGAGGCGTTCCCCGAAATAGAGTGCTGGGTCTTCAACTGCGACCCATTCATCGCCCTTGCGGTAGGCGGAATAGTTAGCCATTAAGGCGCCAATCGGGGCGTGGTAGGCCTCCTGGACTTGCACACCGCCAGGCCAACTCTGCCCGAACCGTTCGTTGTCGAAGTAGCGGTCATCAACCACCAGGTCGCCATTGATTAGAGTAATGCCGTGGGCGTGGATGGCCCGGGCAGCGACCCACAATTGCTCCTCGACAATATCGGGGGCACCACGACCAAGCGCCCAAAGATTTCCGGCGATAGTTTCATCGTCTGTGCCAAGCCGATCGCCTGTGTAGGCCAAGGGCGTTTGCCAAACGAACGCTGGCCCCAAGCGCCAAAGGGCAGCAGCAACAGTGAATAGCTTGTTTACTGATGCCGGGATGAACGGCTCATCTGCGATGTAGTCAATTAGCACCTCGCTGCTTTCCAGATCGACAGCCAAGATGCCGATCGTCGCCTCTTCTAGCGTCGGATGCGTGATGACTGCCGCAATTTCGCTGCTTGGACTTGGAGCTGGTTCCCCGTTCTGGGCCGTTACCAAGGTTGGCAGAGCAAGTAGGCATAGCAATGCCGCGAACAAGGCTCTCCTGTGAGTGCGCAGGAGATTCACCATCAATCAAGGTCGAAGATTCGGGGTGGTGGAATGTCGCTCTTGTCAGCCCGCTTGAGTGCTTCTTTGAACTTTTTTTCCAAGATATCGTCAGCTCGATTTTCGCGGTCCATGCCCTCTTTAAACATGGCTTCGGCTGCCACTTGCTTTGCCTCGCCGGCACTCAATGCTTGGTCCCAGCTGGCCGCGACTTTCTTTGGGCGTTCCTCGTGCAGAATGTCGCCGTTGATCCGATCAACAACAAGCTTCGTTGAGCAACACGGGCATTTCATCTCCAACGGTTCGTTTGGGGTAGATGTGTCAGACATGGGCTGCTCTCCGCATTATCAGTGACCAAAGTTAACGGTAGCTTTGCCATTGGTCGCATACAACCACTAGCCTGATATCCTCGTAATCTATGCTCTGGCTCTCGTTTCGTATTGGAGCGNTTGTTCTCGGTTTGNTGCTGATCCTTCTGGGAATTGTCGGCCTGTTTCTGCCGTTCTTACAAGGATTCTTGCTTATCGCCCTCGGATTGTCTGTGATGTCCCTGGTGTCCCCTGGTGTCGCCGGTTGGGTGAAGCGCCTTAAGGAACGTGGGCGGGATATGTGGGAGCGTTATAGAGGCTAGAATTCGTGTTCGACCAGACTCGTCGAAGCTGGTGTTCGATGGATGTAGAAACCAGAATTGTGTCGCTGATCGCGTCCAGCACTGAAATGGTGTGCGTGCTGGGCTTGGAAAATCAGCTTGTTGGAAGGTCGCACGAGTGTGACTACCCGACCACGGTAAGTTCCCTGCCGGTATGTACCGAACCTAAATTCTTGGACGGTACTAGTTACCAAATTGACGAACGCATCAAAGCGATCCTGCAGGAGGGGTTGTCGGTGTATCGGGTGGACGCAGCCTTGCTGAAACAGCTGGCGCCAGACGTAATCATCACCCAAACACAGTGTGACGTCTGTGCTGTTAGTCTCGTCGACGTCGAGGGCGCTGTTTGTGCCACCCTCGGTTCTCAACCCAGGATCGTCGCGCTTAAGCCCAATGTCCTCGATGATATCTTCGCTGACATCGAACGGGTCGCTGACGCTCTTGGTGTTCGGGAGCGTGGCGTTGATATCACAACGGCATTGCGTCGGAGAATGGCTGACATCGAACGGCGCGTGGCTACCGCAGGAGAGAGGCCGACGGTTGCTTGTATCGAGTGGATCGAGCCGTTGATGGCCGCAGGCAACTGGATGCCGGAACTCGTTGATAAGGCAGGGGGTATCAGTGTCGTCGGATCGGCTGGAGAACATGCACCATGGCTCGACTGGGGGGATCTCGCCACTCTTGACCCAGACGTGATCATTGTCTTGCCGTGCGGTTTCGACATTGAGCGTACACGTCGCGAGATTAAATCTTTAACGACGAAGCTGGAATGGTTGAAACTGCGGGCGGTGAGGGGGAGACGTGTCTACCTTGCTGATGGCAACCAGTTTTTTAATCGGCCAGGGCCGCGGGTCGTTGAAGCCCTGGAGATCATGGCGGAGATGCTGCATCCTGGTCTCTTCAAGGTTGTTCACGAGGGGATCGGCTGGCAACTACTGTTCGAGGAGGAAGAGTGAATATCCGTGAGATGACGCCCGTCGATGTGGCCGCCCGGCTTGAGTCGGAGAACAAGGCCGTGTATTTAGATGTTCGCGCAGAACACGAGTTTGAGCAGGGCCATCCCGAGGGGGCGTTGAACATTCCGATCTTCCACTACGACCCGGCCACCGGGCAGCCGGAGCCTAACCACCAGTTCCTAGCCGTTGTTCTTGGCACCATTGATCAAGACACTTCGATCTATGTTGGGTGCGCCTCAGGACAAAGGTCATTTCAGGCCGCGACGCTTATGCAATCGGCTGGCTATGAGCGCATCGCCAACGTAGATGGTGGCTTCTCCGGCAAGCATGACCCTTCTGGTGCCATTGTTCAGCCGGGTTGGGCCGACTGTGGATTGCCCGTTTCGGACGGTGATGGCGGCGACCGTTCCTACAGCGATCTCCTCGAGATTGCGGCGGAGGCTCAGGAAGAAGAATAGCCTGGCAAAACCGCCGTGTTGCTTTGGGCTGCCTGCACTATCCTGGATGCAACGATCTCTTTCGCTATGTTGAACAGGATAGGCCACGTAACAGGGCGGAGTGTTGGTTGGTGCCCTGTTCCATTAGTTAGCACTAGGTGCCACGGCAGAAACTGACCCACTCCCGTTGTTCCAACACAAATCGACTGACTTGGCGCAAAAGGCCAAAGCCCGATTCTCGGCCCAGTAGAGGTCTGGCTCGCTGTCGAGTTTCATCGTGCTGTAGAAGCCGACGTGGCCACCCTGTCTTGGTGATAACAAACAAACAAAGTCGTTACCCTGTACAGCGGGAGTTTGAAACGACTCAAAAGGGATGAACGGATCGTCTTGGGCTTGTACTAGTAGCGTCGGGACCCGAATNTTCTCAAGGACTCTTAGCGAACTGTTGATCGTGTAGTAATTCTCGGCGTCAGTGAAACCGCCAAGGGGAACAACCACGGCGTTGTCCCAATCCCTAATGCCTTGGATGTTTTCGACATCGATGGCATGGAACAAATCCGGTCGTTGTTGTCGAGCGTTGAGATAGCGGTTTTTCAGCCGTTTCAGGAAGTACCTGCGGTAGATCCAATTTTCACGACGCTCGTCGATCGCGGTACAAGCACTGCCTAGATCAATCGGGACCGAGATGGTAGCCGCAGCACGAAGATCCTTGGGAATGATTTCACCGTACTCTCCCAGAGCTTTCAAGGTGATGTTGCCGCCTAGCGAGAAAGCGATCACTGTGATCGCTGCTCCAGGCACTTGTTCCTCGATGTGCCTTATCGTAGCTCTGAGATCTTCGCTCCGTCCTGCATGGCCGACTGCTAGGCTGGGTGTGTCGTTGGCTTGAGTGTTGCGCAAATCGACACGAACAATGTCGAACCCAAGTGCATAACCCTTAGCCGCGGTCGCCATGACATTGTCGGAATCGGCGCACCCTGCGAGCCCATGTAGCACGATTAGCACGGGTCTTGGGTTGGGTNGCGTTGCGGCACGAGCCGCATTGTGGTGCCCGTTGTCGCTGCTGGTTCGACTAACCTGGCTACTTGGGTCATCATGGTGCTGCGACCAGCGGACGCGCAGTGAATCACCGTCTTCAGACTTGATAATGACGGATTTCGACCAGCTTGCCAGCTGCGCGGAGGCCGGGTCACGTTTGATACGATTCGGCCAGATCGTCTGAAAATGGCGATTCCCGCGCCAGCCNGCGGCGATGAANGGGGGCTCTGAGGTTGCGGCTTCCCCCTTCCGTTGTTCAAACTTGATCATGTCTCCAAGGATAGCCGTTTGAAACTCAACATGGGCGTGCTCGCTGACAAGCCGCCCGAGGAGAATTCGATAATGTCCCAGCGTCCTCGCATCTTCTCAACTTGCAGCATCTTTTTCGTCACAATGGCGNCTATCGTCGTCATAGNAGTTTTTACAACTCCGGCAAACTCGGTGCAGAGTGGCAGAACGGCAGCTGCCAATGCATTTAGTGGAGAACGTGCCCTCGCGTATACAGCCGACGTGGTTGCTTTTGGACCTCGTGTCTCGGGCAGCGATGCGATCGAACAGACGCGNCAGTACATCGAGACCACGCTGCAAGGGTTCGGATACACCGTGACGAGGGACGAATTTACCGCCACGACTCCACTAGGCTCAGTCCAGATGGCCAACCTGGTCGTTGTGGTTCCGGCAGCTGATGGTGCTCCAGACGGCCCCGCNATTGTGCTAGCTGGGCATTATGACACCAAGCAGTTCGACCAGTTCGAATTCGTGGGCGCTAACGACGCTGGCTCGAGTACCGGAATTCTTCTCGAGTTCGGGCGGGTTCTCTCCGAGAACAAGCTGACGTTGCCTGTCTGGCTGGTCTTTTTTGATGGTGAAGAGGCCTTCGTAGAGTGGAATGCCACCGATGGTCGCTACGGCAGCAAGTACATGGCCCAGCGCATGCAGGCGGCGGGAGAGCTTGACCAGATCGGCGCGATGATCCTTCTTGACATGATCGGAGACGCCGACCTGTCCTTTCCTAAGGACGGCAATAGCACCGGCTGGCTAAACGACATCGTTTGGCAGACGGCCGCGAGCATCGGCCACGGCGACGTCTTCGACGATGGCTTTCCGCACTTCATGGAGGACGACCACTTACCTTTTACTGAGCGTGGCGTCGCAGCGATCGATCTAATCGATTTCAACTACGGTCCGGCGAATCGCAACTGGCACTCCCCGTTTGACACGATGGACAAGCTTGGCCCTGTAGGCTTCCAGGCGGTGGGTGAGACGGTGCTGGCCGCGCTACCGATGATCGGAGAGCGGATCCACGATCGCTAGGAGGTCGTGGGGGAATCTTGACCGTTTGGTTTGTAGGCTTTGTGGTTGAGAACAAGGAGAACGGGGCCGAGAATTAGACTTTGCTTTGCTCAGTCCGCGCCGTGATCGTCGTACTTAGACCACCTCGCGGCGTAAAAACCCCCTCGACTTCAGCCCAGTGCGGGTCGCAGGCTGCGACGATATCCCGCAGGATTCGGTTCACTGCGTTCTCGTAGAAAATTCCAAGGTTGCGATAGGCAAGGAAATAGAGCTTCAATGCCTTGAGCTCGAGGCAGCGGGTGTTGGGCGCGTACCGGATGGTTACGGTCCCGTAGTCAGGGAGCCCCGTCTTGGGGCAGATTGAGGTGTACTCGGGATTCTCAATCGTGATGGTGTAGTCATCAAACTGGTTTGGAAAGGTAACAAGTTCGGGGAGTTGCTCGTCGATCCCTGCGTTCGCTTGTTCTTCACCGTAACCTCCGGAGGTGNTCGGTTCGGTGTTCCGCAGGTCGATNTTTTCATCGCCACTCATGCTCTGTGTCCCGAATAGGCGCATCGCGCGGTGCATGTTTCGTGCACGACGATGCATGTCAGTTGGGGGATCTTTGTAACCAGACGCTCCCAAATCCACACTGCGATCATCTCGCTGGTGGGGTTTTCCAGGCCGTCGATATCGTTCAGGTTCCTGTGGTCCAGGGAGNCACAGACCGGAGCGCAAGCCACCTTGATTTCGTCATAATCCATTACCCAGCCGGTTTCGTAATCAACGGCGCCGGTGACATGGACCTCGACCTTCCATGANTGACCGTGTAACCGACGACACTTACTGTACTCTGGTGCATGCGGCAACAGGTGCGAAGCCTCGAACGTGAAGCTTGTGACGAGCTCCAGGTGGGGTGAGGGGTCTCTCGGATTCATCGGCGAACTCTCAGTTTCTCCGGCTCAGACGCCGCGTTCGACGTTTGGCCATAGAATCTTGTGGAGCTGAAGCTGCATGCGGACCGGCAGTTCGTCAGCCAGAATCCATTGAGCTAGCTTCTCGAATTGCAGATCATTCCAAACTGGCGAGAACAGCACGGGGCAGCGGTCANCGAGATCGTGTTCGCGTACCATTCCCGCCGCCCAATCGTAGTCCTCTTGGGTTCCGATGACGAACTTGACNTCGTCACCAGGCCGNAGTCGATCGAGGTTGCTGAGGTCATTCTGGTTAAGCTCACCNGAAGATGGGCACTTTAGGTCCATGATCGCGTGAGCACCTGTCGGCAAGGCGGATATGTCGAACGAGCCGGAGGTTTCGACAAGAACAGTCTTGCCGCGCTGTAGCAATGCGTTCGCCAACGCCGGTGTTCCAGGTTGGGCCAATGGCTCACCCCCGGTGATTTCAACCAGGTCGATTCCGTACTGGCAGGCTTCATTGACCAGGTCCGTGAGATGCCAGCGGGAGCCTTCGTAAAATGCATATTCAGTGTCGCACCAACGGCATCGAAGGGGACAGCCGGTGGTACGCACGAACACGCAGGGCAANCCGGCGCGAGTTGATTCGCCTTGAATCGAGACGAAGATCTCCGTGATCGCCAATGAAATCTCGTCAACGGGCTGGGGTGCGATGGTGGTCATGGTTGTATGGCCTNAGTGCTACTCGTCGCCTGCATACTCGGTAGGGTCGTCGATTCCGGCTTCCTGGAACCCCTGGCGCCGAAGTATGCANGCNTCACAGATTCCGCAGGCGCGTCCGTCGGGGGCCGGATCGTAACATGAGTGNGTAAGGCCAAAGTTTACCCCCAGCTCCACGCCCTTGCCGATCGTTTCAGCCTTCGTCAGGTTAATGATCGGNGCGTGGATACGGAAATTGCAAGATCCCTCGATTGATGCCTTGGTGGCTAGGTTAGCGAGCTTTTCGAATGCCACGAGGTATTCGGGGCGGCAGTCAGGGTAGCCACTATAATCACGGGCGTTGGCGCCGATGTAAATGTCATTGATTTCTAAGACTTCGGCCCATGCGAGGGCTAGTGAAAGTAAAATGGTGTTGCGTGCTGGTACGTATGTAACCGGAATGCTGAGTCCAATCTCGCTGGNCGGTACCAGGCGGGGCACCGGAATCGAATCAGTGAGAGCGGAACCACCGAACGACCGCAAATCGACCTCGATAACACGGTGCGCGGTGGCGCCGAGGTCGAGAGCCGTGCGGCGAGCAGCAGCGAGCTCGGCGTGGTGGCGTTGTCCGTAGTCCATCGTTAGGGCGTAACAGTCGAGCCCTTNAGCTATAGCGATGGCCAGCACGGTCGCTGAGTCTAGGCCACCCGAAAGCAATACAACGCCGCCCCGGCGCTCATCAAGCCGCATGGCGCCAGGTTCGGTTTCACCAAGGCTTGCCAAGGTTTTTTCGAAGGCGGCGTTGCTCGCCTGACGATTGTGGATTTTATCTTCGCTGAAGTCCATGGCTCCCTAATACTAAGCGTTTCACAACCGCATTAGGCAGCGACAACTCAGTTTTTATGTTTGGTAAATATTGAATATTCATGTCTCCATTCTTATTTTCTTTAACTCTTCAAGCTCGGCCAATGCCTGCAGGTGCATTGGTTCGATTGCTTCCGGTAAAGCCTTATCGATACCCGGGGCATCCTGCAAGAATGCCGCCAGAGTTACATACTCCGAAAGTGTGTGTTCCGCGACAAGCTCAGCGGCTTGATACATCAACCTCAGGCTTAGATGAGCGAGGATCGATCCGCCCAANCGCGCCGCCTTGAAGCCTAAACCCGAAGTCCCGTAAGGTTCGCTACCTGCCTCGCGAATCATAGACTCGAGCCTGAGAGCACGAGACTCTGNATTATCACTGTGCTCGCGCAAGATTTGTCCTGTCNGGCCAGGCTTTCGAGCGAANCCCTNGCGCAGTGCCCAGCACCAGCGTTCTACGGATAAAGCGCGCTGGAGCCGGCGGGNAACCCATTGGCGGCTCAGCGAAGGTTCGTCGAGCATGCCTACGGCTCCAGGNCGNGAAGTTTGGGACTTTGGAGCATTTTGCACGGCGTGACCATACAACGGCCTTAAGGAATTTCCGATCACGATGGGAAAAACATTGGAGGGTTTCCTCCGTCTTTGCAGTGTGCAATGAGTCTGACGGGATCGCGTTAGCCCAGCTTTCGGTGCCTCGTGATTGTGGTTTTAAGACATTCCCCCCACAAGGTGGAAAACATAGAGAGCCGTTGTATGGAGGCGACGGTATGTTTCGGGACGCCTTTTTCTTAATGCTGCTAATATAAATATTTGTGGCCAGGAGAGTTGAATATGTCGCAACTTCCGGTCGAGATACTCTCCGAGGAAGAAGTTCAGCGTCTGATTGCTCACCCCGATGCCGCTGACATTTTCGGGCTGCGAGACGCGGCTATTTTGTCAGTGTTGTACTACGCTGCTGCGACGGCTGCTGAGGTCACTACCCTCAACATCGCTGATATCGACTGGAACGACGGTATTCTCCGATTGCGGCCCGACTTGGGGCGGCCCCGGCAGGTTCTGATTGAGGAACCTCTTGCTGCCATGCTCAATCACTATCTTGAAGAATCCCGTAAGCCATTGCTTGCTCACGGTGGTGGTATAGATGCTGGGGTTCTCCGTGCGGTTTTCGTCACAAACAAGGGGCACAGAGTGGGTGTGCAGGACATCCGCCAGATCCTTGGGGCCCACGGGAAGGGTGCGGGTGTTGAAGCGAGTGTCAACTACAATACCCTGCGGTTGTCACGAGCTTGGCACCTGCGCGAAGCCGGTGAATCACCCGAGAAGATTCAGCGTATGCTCGGGGCGTCGGGCCGCTCGGGACGTCGCCTAGTTTGACATTCTGTGTTAACGGCCCCGCCAAATTTTCCATCGATCGACCACAGCAGCACCGCGCACGACATGGTATTCGTCGAAACAAGCGACCGTTAGGCAGGAATGGTTAGGCATGACCCGCAGGCGAGTGCCGATTGCCATTGGTTGGTTTACGATGCCGTGTTCCTGGCTTACGGAAGCCAGCTGGAGATTTTGGTGGAGATGGCCTGGTCGCTCTTCGTCGTAGATCGGACCCATGCCCGTTCCTCGCCTCGGCCCGGCGTCCACTGACATAGCTAGTGCCCCTGCATCCACTACGCTGTGATCGGGCATTTTTGAGACGACGCTAGTAAGCACTGACACAGCAACATCTGAAGTTTCACACGAGCCGAGAACGCACTGAGCGTAGTCATAAAAGGCGTAGTTGCCCGGGCGCGCCTCGCTGACACCGTCGAGTGTTTCGACCACCGACATCGCCGGCGTTGATCCGACACTCACATCTGGAACATCCACGTCCACGGCGCGGATTCGAGAGGCCACGTCGACCATCACACTGCGTTCTTGCTCGGCCACGAGGCGCATCGCGTTCTGGTCGGCAGCGTGGTACGCATGGCCTGAATGCGTCAGGATGCCAGCGAATTCTATGCCTGCCGTTGCAGCGACATCGCATGCCAAACAGATGAGATCTTCGGAATCAGGCGCCATGCCGGCTCGGTGGTAGCCGCAGTCAACCTTCAACCACACGCGGAGGCTTTTAGAATTGTTGTGCTGCGTTACCAGCGCCTTAAGGGCTGCACGGGAGTCAATAACCAAACCAAGTTTGATTCGACTGGCGAGACCTAACGCCTCGTCGACTCGGTTCAAGATGACAGGGAAGGCCCACGTGATGTCGTCGAAACCGTGATCAGCGAAAATCTTCGCCTCGCATAGCGTAGAGACCGTTATCCCCGTAGCCCCATTTTTTCGCTGTAGATCAGCGACCTGCAAGCATTTGTGGGTCTTGGCATGTGGTCTGAGACGGACCCCGAGTGCATTGGCTCTCTCCGCCATGCGGGCAAGATTGCGCTCCAGGACGTCTAGGTCCAGAAGCAGGGCGGGGGTCGNGAGTTGCTCGATCGAACTCAACGGGCCGCAAGTGCCTTGGGGTCCATCACCTCTTCGATCAGCGTGTCGAGCCAGACTCCCTGGTCAAAGTATTTCTCTTTCCAGCTCGGGTTGAGCGCGTCGAGGAGTTCTGCAAGTCCGTGACCGATACCGTAAAAGCTAATCGGGTTTCCGCCGTCGATCCCCGAGGCAGTNCTNATGAGCCAGTAGTTGGTCCGGGTNACCTCTTCCCAGAGNCGGCCGTAACTCATGCTGCCCTGAAGGGCAGCCAATCCNGGTTGTTGGTAGAAGCGGCCGTTGTCNTCGAAATCCGCTNCTAGCAAGGAGACGTGCACCTGGGTGTACCTAGCGACACCNTCTTTCCAAGTTTGGTAGCGAAAATAGTTATAAGCGTCGTCTCCGTACTTCAACGAGATGATGGTTTTAAGGTTTTGCAGAGCCGCCCAGGATGTCTCGGCGACGAACGTGCGTTGCACGGCACGTGGCAAGGTGCGTGATCGGCTCCAGAAATCGTACAACGACGAACCGAGTAGGTGGATAGCGTAACCGACATCACGATCACCGTAGGCGAACGGATAATCGAGCTGCAGGGACGGGTAGACACCTTGGCCGAGCTCCAAATCAGCTACTTTGATTTCCTCCTCGCGTGTCATCTGTAGGACGTGAAACCATTCGTGAGCCAGAGTTACCGCCCACTCATTGGGGCTCTCTTCCGATGGGCGCCAGGCGCCAACCACAGCNGAGGGNAGCCCGGCCACGGGGAAAGCGGCCCGCAAGGCCTGCGGTAAAGTACGGCCACGGTGATAGATTGGCTGACCAAGAAAAGTCTGCTCTGTGAGCTCGAAGCCGCCAGACTCCTTCCAGTTACGCGGTGCGTTCAGGAGGTATTCGTAGTCATCTTCGATGATAACCACGGTCANTGGACTGCGGGTCCATCCAGGCCACACCTCGTTGCCGACGGTGTTGACCAACTGGAAGGCTTCGCGGAGCACGACCAGTTGTGATTGAGGCAGCCCGGCTTCTTCTTGTGTTGGCGAAGCCTCGGCTCCTTTGACTGCCGATGTTGCCAGAGAGAGCACTAGCACAGAAGACAAGCAGACGAGCCCGATCAAGCGCACTAACGTTGTGGAGGGAGCGTGGTTGATGCGCGGGGAGAGGTCGTTGGTATACGGTGAGAAAGTTCTTCGCATAAGATTTTGGCTTCGGCTGAAAACTCTACCAGGCTTCCAGCGCGGGCCTTAGAGGCTCGCGCGACGTGTCGAAGCCCTGATTAAACCGCAAACTGTTCCCAATTTCACATTATCAATTGCCTCGCTCGGTAAGTTGACACATATTTCATGGCTTCCAAGATTGACAACTTCCGCCATTACGTCGACTTGATCGACGACTGGGACGCCTTCGCGGATGCTTGTAAGCGGCCTCTCCCCGTAGTGATTTGGGTGAACCCGCTGCGCCGCGAGGTGCTTGGGCGCCTCAATCACGCTGATGGCCTGCCTTTCTCGATAGAGGAAGATCAGACAGGTGGAGGCTTTCTGGTGGCACGGCTAAGAGCCCGAGGTTACGAATGCGAGGAAGTAAGTTGGTATCCGGGAGCCTACAAATTCCTCGATTTTCCTAAGCCGGGACGTACGCTTGAACACTTGCTTGGCATCTATCACGTTCAGGAGGAGGTTTCGTTGATCCCTAGCGTGGTCCTAGCACCCCGTCCAGGGGAACTGATTCTCGATATGTGTGCCGCGCCCGGGGGCAAGACGGCCCAAATTTCTGTCGCCATGGCTTCAGAAGGAACGGTCGTTGCTAACGATGTCCGCATCGATAGGCTGAGGGCATTGCGCAGCAACTGCGAACGTCTCGGTTTACTCAATGTGGCGATGACAGCGCATGATGGAACCAGATATCCNCTAGATGACGGTCCGTTTGACGCAATCCTGCTCGATGTTCCCTGTTCCTGCGAGGGCAATATCCGCCGGGGCATTGGCGCCGACTACGAGCCGCAGGGGACGTTTCTAACTGGGCGTTCGGGCCTCCAGGCAACTTTGTTGGGACGTGCCTGGAAGATGCTGGCGCCTGGAGGCAGACTCGTCTACTCGACCTGCACNTTCGCGCCGGAGGAGAANGAGATGGTTCTTGATTACAGCCTGCGCGATGACGCTCACATTCAGCCGATCCACATCTCGGGCTTAACCGCCTCTCCTGGAGTCACCACATGGCTTGGAAGGGAGCTGCGGCCGGATTGTGCCAACGTGTCGAGGTTCTGGCCACATTCGAATGACACTGGTGGTTTTACCGTCGCGCTGGTCCGGAAGGACGTGGCAAATTGAAGCACTTGCCATTCATTGAGATCGACGGTGAGCCCTACGCTCGATGGTGGCGTGATCGCTTCGATCCAGAGAACGATCCTTTCTTGAGAATGCGCTTCTACCAACGCGGGCGTGCCAAGATCTGGGTGGGGACGGCGGGGATCGCTAACCTCAGGAGCACACGCACGGATGCCGTTGGTATCCATCTGTTGCGTATTGGTGGGCGCTTCTGGAAGCCAACTTCGGCGGGGATCGTGGCATTTGGNGGAAGCGCCCGGGCAAGCGTCATTGATTTGGATCGTCACGAGACCGTGAAGTTTCTCGCGGGAGAGGATGTCCGCCTAGCCAAAGACGACGTCCGACGCGAAGTGCTACCTCGTGGTTTTATTGCCGTCCGTTATCATGGCGTCGCCATAGGCTGCGCCGAGTGGCATGGTGGAGAGGTTGTGACATCGTTGATCCCTAAGAATCAGCGAATCAAGAAAATTGACCTCTAACTCACGGTCGTCATATCGCGAATNCTGGCCGCAAACTTTAGGTGAACTCTATACAATCGATGTACTTATATCGCCAGCTCATGCTGGCGAGAGAGGAGCTTGAGTTTGAGCGATAGGCCTGATTTGCATCTTTTTACTCCGGGACCGACAGGCAGTACTCCGGAGGTCATTGAGGCTACAGGCCGACCGGTGGTCCCCCACTATGGTGAGCGCTTTCTTACCGTTTACAACCGCTGCATCGATCTCTTCAAGGTCGTATTCCAGACTGAAAACGACCTATTCTTGATAATCGGCCCGGGAACCGCAGCCCTCGATGCATCTCTCTCCAGTGCTCTCCCAGATGGTGCCCGCGTTCTCGTACCCGGTGGTGGATGGTTTGGCCGCCGTATGGCCGACATGTGTCGTGCTCACCGGGCCGATGTGGACTTTGTGGAATTTCCTCTTGATGAGGCAATTGATCCCGAAGTCGTTCGCCGCCGTCTTGAGACCGCCGACGTACCCTACGACGCCGTTGCTTGGGTACATCACGAAACCTCAACCGGCGTCCTTAATCCGATGGAGCCGGTTGCGAAGGCGGCGAAAGAGCAAGGTGCCCTGACGATTGTCGATGCGGTTGCTTCGTTGGGCGGTGTCGACTTACCGGTTGATGCCTGGGGCATTGATTTGTGTGTCAGCGTCACCAACAAATGCCTTGCCGCGCCGCCCGGAATTTCAGCTGTTTCGGTGAGTTCGGCGGCCTGGGAGGCGATTGATTCCAATCCCTCTAGTCGCAGTTGGTACCTCGATTTGCGCACCTGGCGTAGCTACCGTGAGGAATGGGCTGGCTGGCACCCATTTCCGAGCACTGTTCCCTCGAACATTATTGAGGCTGCCACCACGAGCATCGAACAGATACTCGAAGAGGGTTTGGACGTGCGCATCCGCCGCACTGCGGAAGCTGCAACTGCNGTGCGCAGTGGTCTCAGCCGGCTCGGTTTCGAGATGTTTACCCCGGACGATATTGCCTCTCCGGTGACGACTACGGCTTACGCGCATCCGGAGCTTCCGGCCGCGGACATGCAGCGCTTTCTGATGGAGCGTTCGATCTTTATATCCGGGGGGCTTGCGGACCTCGCGGGACGAATTTTTCGAATCGGACACATGGGTCGCTCGATCGAGCGGAGCGAAGTAGAACTCTTGCTCAGAGCGATCGAGGATGCGTTGCGTGACGCGGGTATATCAGTGTCTGATGGAAGCAGTCTGGAAAGTATCTGGGTCTAAGTGTTTTCTGGGTCGCTGTCGCTGATGTAATCGCCTACCCAAGTCTCTTGGCTACAATAAATATCTGAGCTTCAAGAGCGACCTAGCTAGTGACGATTTCCCAGCCCCAGGTGTAAGTGTACCCATCAACCGACCGCGAATCGTCTCGATTCATTTGCCCTTCCACACGAAAGGTGCCGGAAGCGGCGGGCGAAATGCGTTCAGTTGAGCGGTCGGTTTTGACCACGCCGCCGTTTTCGTCGAGGAACTCGAACGTGACCGTAATGTCTAGCGTTTGAGTTGTGTCATTGCGAAGCTGCACCACCCAATAGTATTCGCCCGGCACCTCTCGCGACGCCGCTGTTGTCCATGCCATATCATGAGCTTCCTCCATCTCAACGATTGCACCTTCGAGCTGTGGCTCTGCCGGTGCGGCGGGTTGCTCGGGTTCCAGCAGGGGNTCTGGCTCAGGAGAGGTTTCTGAGACTGTAGTGGGTTCCTCGGCGGGAGGGGTGTTCTCGGCGGGTTCTTCCGCCCCGCCGCCGCAGGCGACGGTCAACGCAATGATGGTAGTCAAGGCAAGAGACCAGACCAAACGATTTCGGGTGTGCATCCTTCGAGTTCTCCTTACGACTTGTTTCGGAGGCCGCGCCCATATGGAATCATGACTTGGCGAGCCCGTTGTCTGTCCTGAATCGATAATACGACAAAATCAAGGCCTATTGGATACGCACTGAGCGGCGCGCGTCAACCCTGGTGTCGAATTTCCAGCTTGTTACGATTGCTACAAGTTTCGCATTCAACTTTCCAAAACGATAAAGTTTCCGTTTCGGCTATACNGTATTAAGCATACCATCGTCGTTTACACAGAATCTCCTCGGCCAGCCATTGTTTGAGGCTTCCGCTCCTTCTAACTACGACCAGGTACCAATGTCGGATAGAACTGTTAACCCTGCATCCACAAGCGACGATTTCCTTCAACAGGCGGATCTTTGGAGTGCCTCCAATTATGCGCCGTTGCCCGTGGTTATCACGCGTGCTGAGGGTGTCTGGGTATGGGATGTCGAGGGCAATAAGTATCTTGACTGCTTGTCGGCTTATTCGGCGGTCAACCAAGGACATTGCCATCCGCGAATTGTCGAGACCATGAGGCAGCAGGCCGGTCGCTGTACGCTTACATCGCGTGCCTTCCAGAACGACCAGATGGGGCCGTTTCTTGAGAAGCTGTGCAATCTCGTTGGCTATGACAAGGCTTTGCCAATGAACACAGGGGCCGAGGCGGTTGAAACTGCCATCAAGACGGTGCGCAAGTGGGGATACAAAGTAAAAGGAGTCGCCGAAAATGCGGCGGAGGTAATCGTTTGCTCGGATAATTTCCACGGCCGAACGACGACAATCGTTGGTTTCTCCACAGAAGAACAGTACAAGGACGGCTTTGGTCCGTTTACGCCCGGATTCAAGGTGGTTAGGTATGGCGACCTTTCCGCACTTGAGGCGGCTATTAACGATAACTCTGTTGGTTTCCTCGTAGAGCCGATTCAGGGGGAAGGTGGTGTCATTGTGCCACCCGACGGCTACCTTTCAGAGGCAGCCCAACTGTGCGCTGGCAACAACGTCGCGTTCATCGCCGATGAAATCCAGACTGGTCTTGGCCGAACCGGTAGATTGCTTTGTTCCGATTGGGACAAGATCCGTCCGGACGTTCTGATTCTCGGTAAGGCTCTTGGCGGTGGTGTCTACCCGGTGTCTGCGGTGTGTGCCGATGATGGGTTCATGGAAGTCTATAAACCCGGCGACCACGGCTCGACATTCGGTGGGAACCCGCTTGGCGCTGCAGTTGCGATGACCGCTCTCGACGTCATTGTCGACGAGAACTTGGCGGGGAAAGCGGAGGAGATTGGTGACTGGTTCATGAACGAACTGCGCGCTATAGACTCCCCACATGTCGTAGAAGTTCGAGGCAAGGGATTGCTCATTGGCGTGGTGATCTCTGATGAGTCCGGTCCGGCAAACCCTTTCTGCAAGGCGTTGAAAAAGCGGGGCATCCTTGCGAAGGAAACCCACGAGCAGGTGATCCGATTCGCACCACCTCTAGTGATCACCCGTGAAACGCTCAAGAGTGTCTTGCCGGACATCTCTTCGGTTCTGCGTGGCGAGGGTTTAGCTGCCTCTTAGTCAAAGTTTTGAGAATCGCTCCAGCGGATTTCGAGCTTGGGCCTGTAGCCAGGAGGAGTCTGAATGAGCGACCTCGGTTGGTTCGCGTCTTTCGCCGTCGTCGCCTTGATCATGATCGTCGTGTCTGGGTGGATAGCATGGTTTTCGCGCCGTTCTATGAAGGCACATAAAAACCAGATCGAAGACATGGTTCTCGAGATGCGCGAGATTATTGACGAGGGTGACCGAGAGCTGCCGCCGGAGAGCTAACAAGCTGGAGTGGAGCTGTCAGGGTTTTGGTTGTCTGGCCAAGGAAACTGGTCCGAACAGGTTACTTACTCATGATCACTGGGTATCAGAAGGGTTCCGGAATGAGCCCCTGTGTAAACAGCATCCCGAGAAGCCCAGCGATCAATAGGTAAACGATCATCGGAATTAGCGTGATGCGAATTAAGGCACCTTCCTTGCCAACCAGACCGACGGTTGCGCTTGCCGCCACCACATTGTGCACTGTGATCATGTTGCCGGCTGCACCGCCTACCGCTTGCAGGGCAAGAACCATCACGACCGGCAATCCAGCTGCGGCGGCGACGCTGAACTGAAAGACTCCGAACATTAGGTCGCTGACCGTATTGCTCCCCGCCACGAAGGCCCCCATTGCGCCGACGACTGGGGCAAAGAACGGCCAGGCANCACCGACGGNGCTGGCGAGCTGGTTCGCGAGGTAAATGGGCATGCTTTCAAGCCCGGACTTGTTGAGGCCAGAGTCGATAAACACCCTTACCAGCGCGACGGCGAACAACAGTGCCATCGCTGGTTTAGCAAGAGTCGAGGTAGCGTCCCNCCAAGCGCGGGCTGTTGCTGCCATCGGTTTTCTGTGTAGCCACGGTGTGATCAACGCGGCCAGTGCCAGGACCGTACCGGGAAGGTAGAGTGGCTGGACCCCCTGGGACAACTCGGTCGCAAGGATGCTCTCCCANGTTAGTTCCACCGATTGGAGCCANCCGCGCANCGGCAGNACGTAAAGCCTNGTNATNACAAGGATGCTGGCNGCCACGATATAGGGTGACCAGGCNCGCAGGAGNCCGATNTCNCCATNNACGNGGNCGNGAAGNNCCCCACTGCTTGACCTTGACTCNTTNGTNTCTCTAGAGGTGGTTGTTNCCNCACTGGTCCACGTCGGNTCCCAGTNCTCGNNTGGAGCAAANGTCCACACTGGTTCTCCGNNGAGCAAGAAGCCNCGCCGGGCTGCTGGTACNACGATCGCTAGCGCCACAAGGCTGCCAAGAAGGCTCGGGAATTCTGGTCCAAGCAGCCAGGCGACCGCGAGGTACGGCACAACGAAGGCGACCGCAGAAAAAAGTGCGAAGGGCCAGATCGATAGCGCCGTGCGGGCAGAGCGGTCACGCCCGAACATGCGGCCGAGAACGGCCAGCAGCATAAACGGCACCAGTAACCCACAGATCGCGTGGACGGTAGCGGCGCGTGCCCCGATACCAGCGATGAACGCGTCGTAGGTTACCGGCGATGCATCTACGATCTCCAACACCGAAGGTACGTTGAGTGCTTCTCCCATACCGATGATTATCGGTGTGCCAACGGCGCCGAACGTTACAGCTGTGCTCTGGATAATCAGGGCCGAGGCGCAAGCCGCCAGCGGCGGAAACCCCAACGCGACGAGCAATGGGCCCGCGATGGCGGCGGGAGTGCCAAATCCTGCCGCCCCCTCCATGAACGACCCGAATAACCAGGCGACGATCAAAGCTTGCACTCGGGCGTCTGGCGAGATGTCATGGAAGCCGGTCCGGATGACCGCCATGCCACCGGTTTCCCTCAGCGTGTATAGCAGTGCTAAGGCAGGGAGAATGATCCACAACAGTGTCAATGCGATCATCCCACCTTTCAAGGATGCCGCCATGACGACGATTGGGTCCATCTTCCATGCCGCGATCCCAACCGCTACGACGACAACGTAAGCAAACGGCATCGCGCGTGTGGCTGGCCACCGGCAGAGGACTAGAAGGGCGAACACCGCCAGCAAGGGTGCGAGCGCGGCAATAGTAAGCGTCATGGTGACTAGAACATATCACCCGATTGAGCAAAGTCTCACCTTGCTCCTGTGAACGCTATACTCATTGAATGCCTTGGACCGATGATTTTTCAAATGAGCTTGGCAGCGAGGTGCGCGGCCTCGTTGCCACCGATGCGATGACCCGGTCGCTGTACAGTACCGACGCCAGTATTTATCAGTCGACGCCACTCGCGGTGGTCGTACCGGACGACGACGATGATATCCGCGCAACGGTCGAATTCGCGGCTCGACATGGGTTGCCTTTCCTTCCGCGGGGCGGTGGCACCAGCCTAGAGGGACAGACGGTCAATGAAGCGGTAGTTCTCGACCTGTCGACACGCATTAACAAGATTCTTGAGGTCAATCCCGAAGAACTCTGGGCTCGGGTTCAGCCGGGAGTTGTTCAAGAAAGCCTGCGCCGCCACCTAGCCCAGTGGGGGCTAGATTTTGGGCCTGACACCGCAACCTCGGCGCGTGCCACTCTTGGCGGCATGCTGGGAAATAACTCGGCGGGTTCCCACTCGATTGTCTACGGCAAGACGATTGACCATGTTCACGAGGTTCGCTGTCTACTTGCCGACGGGACTGAGACGGTGTTTGGGGAGATTGACGCCGCTGGATTGCAGGCCAAGCAGAAGCTTGATGGCGTCGAGGGGCGTATCTATCGAACATTAGCAGCGGTTCTTGAGCGTTCCGGCGAGGCGATCCGGGCTCGTTACCCTAAGATTATGCGTCACGTGTGTGGCTACAGCCTCGATTACTTCCTGCGTGGCAAACCGTTAAACATGGCCCATCTAATCGTCGGTTCGGAGGGGACGCTGGCGACCATCCTTGAGGCCAAGGTGGGTCTCGTGCAGCTGCCGGCAGCGCGCGCTCTCCTGGTATCGCAATTTGATGACTTGGTTGTATGTATGGAAGCGGCTCGCCAGATTGTGCCTACTGGTCCGAGCGCAGTCGAACTGGTGGATGATCTGGTTATCCGCCAGGCGCGTAATCATCCGACTTTGGCTCGGCTGTGTGGTTTCGTACAAGGCGAGCCGGCCGCTGTACTCATCACTGAATACAGCGGCCACGATGGTGGGGAGGTTCTCGGCAAGGTTGAGTTAATGCGCCAGCAACTGGAGCGTGAGGGGCTCGGCTACGGTTTTTATTGCGCTACGACGCCGAAAGAGCAGAGCGACGTTTGGGAGGTTCGCAAGTCGGGGCTGACGCTTTTGATGTCGGTGCAGGGCGACGCGAAGCCGATAGCCTTTGTTGAGGACACTGCTGTTGATGTTGATCGCCTGCCGGAATATGTGCAAAGGCTGCAGCAGGTGGTCGCCGATCACGATACTTCGGCTGGTTTCTATGGCCATGCCTCGGTTGGTTGCCTTCACTTTCGACCGTTAATTAACTGCAAGGACTCCGGCGACATCCAAAAGCTTCGATCGAT
The DNA here is from genome assembly GCA_002722645.1 of Acidobacteriota bacterium. GTDB lineage: Bacteria > Acidobacteriota > UBA890 > UBA890 > UBA890 > UBA890. Next base: position 61,563 of record PBML01000049.1, on the reverse strand, counting down.
CGCCGATGATATCCGCGACCTAGTGGTTGAATTCGATGGCTCACTCTCAGGTGAGCATGGTGATGGCCGTACCCGCACCGAGTACTTGCCGGGTTTCTACGGCGACGAGATCTACGGCGCCTTCCGCAATATCAAGACTGCTTTCGATCCGGATTGTCGACTCAACCCCGGCAATATCTGTGACCCTTGGGGAGCAAAGGAGGCGGCCACGCAGTTAGCCGAGCGAGTCGAAGGGACAGCCGATCCTCCGGACACTAGTGGCTATCTGATCGATACAAACCTTCGTTACGGCGCTGATTATCAGACAGTCGTTGCTGAGCGTTACTTGGACTGGTCACGTGAAGGGGGCATGGCAGCGCACATTGAGATGTGCAACGGCAACGGCTTTTGTCGCAAGCTCGATGGGGGCACGATGTGCCCCTCGTATCAGGTGACACGCCAGGAAAAGGACTGCACGCGAGGCCGGGCCAATGCACTGCGCGGGGTGATTTCGGGCGATCTGCCAGCAGCGAAATTCACCAGCCACGACCTGTACAATGTTCTCGACCTTTGTCTGGAGTGTAAGGGCTGCAAAGGCGAGTGCCCGAGCAACGTCGACATGGCAAAGCTTAAATACGAGTTCCTTGCCCAATACTACGATGCCCACGGGACGCCGCGACGTGCGAAGTTCTTTGGCAACGTGGCAAGAACGAGCCGTTTGGGTTCGCGCTTTGCGCCAGTTTCCAACTGGGTGGCGAACTCAGCCCCGGCGCGTTGGTTGAACCAGCAAACACTCGGGATCTCGAGCCGCAGGCCGGTACCGCCGTTCGTGCGCCAAACATTCGAGTCTTGGTTTCACTCGCGACCGCCCGTCAATGGGGGTGCCGGTCGAGGAGAGGTCGTGTTATTCCACGACACCTTCATGAACCACAACTACCCCGACGTCGGCCAGGCGGCAGTCAAGGTGTTGGAGGCGGCTGGCTACGAGATCATTTTGGCGCCGAAGGTGTGTTGTGGACGCCCGATGCTTTCAAACGGCCTTGCGTCAAAGGCCCGTCAGCATGCCCAGATCAACGTCGAACAGCTGGCGGGCTTCGCGCAGCGGGGAGTCCCCATAATTGGCTGCGAGCCTTCTTGTCTAATGATGCTGCGTGAGGATTACCTCGATCTGCTACCAGGCAACGAGAATGCGAAGCGGGTTGCTGCCCAGTCGTTTCTAGTCGAGGAGTTCCTCCTGCAGGCTGCTAACGAGGAGGGCTGGGCCAATGGCAATCAAGGTGGTGGAGAACAGTGTCCGTTGGGTTTGGAGTTACAGGAAACGCCGCGGCGTCTTATGGTTCACGGCCATTGTCACCAGAAGGCCGCTGTTGGCATGGCCCCCACCCTCGATGTGCTCGCCTGGGTGCCCGGCTACGAGCTCCGACCGATTGATTCCGGGTGCTGCGGTATGGCGGGATCGTTCGGTTACAAAGCCGAGCACTATGATATTTCGATGGCAATCGGCGAGCGTGTTCTGTTTCCCACCATGCGCGAGCATCCCGACGACGGCGTTGTNTTATCGGGTATCTCGTGCCGACAGCAGGTCCTTCATGGGACNGGCCGNGCTGGTCGTCACCCGGTGCAATGGCTCGCGGACGCTCTTAGCGATAAGACCCAAGAAAGAGTCTAGAAACTGCGATCAGTGGCACATGAAGGACAATAAAATATAGAGTCAGGNTCTNGGAGAAGGGAGGTGCCGAGAAAATGATTAATGAACAAAAAGATGACAACGCCGGAAACTCCAGCTACCGACGATTGGAGCGTGTGGCTGGCTGGTTGCTGTTGGCGACAGGTCTGGTTGTGCTGCTTGGTTACACCGGCTGGGAAATGGTCAACGAATTCTTCCTCAATCCCGAAGAATCGGTTGTGGCGACGATCCGGCCAGATGGCACCGGAGGGTTCACNATGTACTCGACGATACCGGAGCTGGCCTACAGACTCGGTGTTGGTGCAGTGCTCGGTGGATTTGTGGTGCTACTGGTTTCCGTCGGCCGTGAGAGTTTGACCAAGTACCGCACAGAACGCTATCGAGAGGTGGAGCGATGATTATTACCACGACCCCTGGCAATATCGCTGGCTACCGCATCGTTAAAACCCACGGGTTGGTGCGGGGTAACACATTGCGCGCGCGGCATATTGGCCGAGATATCATGGCAGGTTTGCGTGCCATGGTGGGTGGTGAGCTCACCGACTACACCAAGATGCTCGCCGAGGCGCGGGAACAGGCTCTCGATCGGATGGTCGAGGAAGCTAGCCAGATGGGGGCCAATGCGGTGATCGGCATCGACTTCTCGACTGCATACGTGATGTCTAATGTCGCAGAAGTCCTAGTCTATGGTACGGCAGTCACGATTGAAGCTGAGTAGAATTTCTAACAGCCTGTGGCGTAATGGCGGCGTTCGTCATGGGCTGCCCAGATTGTGAATCGAAGCTCCGAACCGAGGGCACCTATGCACAAGTGTTTCTTGCGAATCTTAGCTTGCGCCCTTTTCTTGACCATCGTCGCTGTTCCGCCTGCTCGCGGAGCGAAGAAACGGGCACAATCTGGCATCCCGACGCCGCAGTCTGTGTTGGGGCAATCGGTGGGTGCTGATTTCTTTCTGGCGACTTATGACGAGTCTCTCAAGTATTTTCAGGCGCTCGACGCTGCTAGCGATCGCGTAGAACTTCTCGAGGTCGGTGAGACAAGCTTCGGACTGCCTTGGCACATTGCGCTGATTTCCTCAGCTGACAACCTACGAAACATCGAGCGCTACCGCGAGATCGCGCAGAGACTTGCACATCCCGAGGGGTTGACCGACGACGAGGCCCGGCAGCTTGCCATTGAGGGCAAGTCGATCGTTCACATTGATGGGGGCTTGCATGCTACCGAGGTCGCCCACGCTCAGCACACCATTCAGCTTGGTTACGACCTGGTGACCGGCGACGACGATCCTGAGATTGCTGCAATTCTGGATAATGTCATTCTGATGTTGTGGTTCTCGATCAACCCTGATGGCCAGAACATGGTCGCCAACTGGTATCGGCAGAACCTCGGTACGATCTACGAAACGTCAGGCACACCGGGCCTCTACCAGAAGTACACCGGCCACGATAACAACCGCGACGGTTACATGATCAACATGATCGAGTCGCGGACGGTGACCCGGGTGACCCGTAAGTGGGAACCACAAATCCTCTACAACCACCACCAGTCGTCACCGTTTCCGACCCGCATCTGGATCCCACCGTTTGCCGAGCCGATCTCGACCTACGTCCACCCGCTGATGTGGCGTACCGTCAACATGCTCGGAATGTCGATGGCCCAGGCACTTGAGGAACGTGGCCAGGTCGGGGCTACACATATGGGAACCGGTTTCGATAACTGGTATCCGGGTTTCCTCGACCACGCAAACAACTTCCATAACGTAGCTTCNTTTCTTACCGAAACTGCGGCCGCTGGTTGGGCGACACCGCGCTTGTATACGGTCAATGATTTTCCGGCAAATCGACGTGACCTGCGTCCCGAGTCGTTGTACGCGAGCCCTTGGAAGGGCGGTTGGTGGCGTTTNCGGGATGCGGTCGAGTACATGCTGACGGCATCGTTCTCCGTGCTCGATTTCGCTGCTAAGTATAAGTACGACGTACTCTACAATCGCTACCAAGCTGGCCGCGAAACTATTCAAANGTTCACTGACGAACCGCCGTACGCTTTCTTTGTGCCCCAAGACCAGAGGGATCCAGTAGCTGCCGTCGAGCTGCTTCGGCGTTTAGCGTACAACGGTATCGAGGTTCATCAGCTGACTACGAAGGTGATGCACGATGGTATCGAGTACGGTGCTGGTACCTGGGTNATACCAATGGACCAACCGTTCGCTAATTATGTCCGCCAGCTGTTCGCGATTCAGGAGTATCCCGACTTGCGCGAATTCCCGGAAGGACCACCCGATCAACCCTACGATGTAGCTGGTTGGACATTACCGTTCATGGTCGGCATACACGTGATTGAAGCGGCAACTCCNCTTGACGCGTCAACCCGGTTGGCAATGCAGCCAGTGGGAGGAACTGCGGTGACCTGGGACACGGATATCGATGCTGCACCCTTCGACAGCGCTCCGGGCGTCGGCTTTGATACGAATGAGATGGCTGCAGGGATCATGCCACCGNCCGGCCGGATGACCGGTTCGGGAGATGCGTTGGTTGTTGATGCGGCGCAGAATAACTCCTTCAAGGCCATCACCGCGGCGCTCGCCGCTGGTGGCCGGGTACAGTTTCTCCCCGGAATGCCTGGCAGTGACGGTGAAGGCGGTAACAGCGGTCGCTACTTGATCAGTGGTATCGACGACGCCACCCTTCAACAGTGGGTTGGAGACTTCGCTTTGCAAGCGACGCGGAGCAGCACCGGTGGCGCCGATATTGGCAACCCCCGCATNGGCCTGTATCAGCCATGGGGTGGGAACATGGACGAGGGTTGGACTCGTTGGGTTGTTGAGATGTANGGCTTCGACTCCGTCACCATCCGGCCGGGTGACATCAAGGCTGGCAACCTGCGCGAGCGTTTCGACGTTATCGTGTTAGCTGACTTCGGAGCGCGCACACTGATCGAAGGCCGGGCCCCTGGGAGTGTGCCGGGACGCTATGCTGGTGGNATTGGCCGTGAGGGTGTCCGCATCATGGATGCGTTCGTACGCCAAGGCGGCACACTAGTGTGCATTAACAACAGCAGCATGTTCGCGATCGACGAGTTTCACCTGCCGGTGCGCAACGTAGTCGAAGACGTTGGCCGCTCCGAGTTCTCTCAGTCGGGTTCGATCCTTGAGCTCGAGATCGATGCCTACCATCCGTTAATGAGCGGCATGTCGACGGATTCCAAGATGTTCGTTGGCCGAGGGCCGGTCTTTACCGTCGAAGATGGTTTTGAAGGAACAGTGTTTGCCAAATACCCCGAGCAGGGTTCACCGTTGGTTTCTGGGTACATGCTTGGCGAGGAACACGTGCAGGGATACGCAGCAGGGGTCAATGTGCGCCACGGCGATGGGAATGTAGTCCTCCTCGGTTTTCGGCCGCAGTGGCGCGGGCAGACGTTCGCCACCTTCAAGATCCTTTTCAACGCGGCGCTGTTCCATGGCGAGATGGCAGCTGAAGCGCAAGGCTCGCCAGGTTTCTGGGAACCGCCCGAAGAAGTCGAAGACGAGGGCGGGGAAGAGTCCGAAGAGGGTAGCGGGCCCGGAGGCCGTGGTGGTCGGAGAGGGTCGCGCGGAGGGCGTTGAACTGCTGACTTTCACCACCTGTTCTTTGGTGCTGCGTCAGTGATCGGCGCCCTATTTGTCTTCAGAGGAGATGGTTGCTAGCTCGTTTTGGTGAAGAGTGCGGGAGCAGTGGAGGCCTCAAGTTTGTCTTCTTCCTCATGCTGCTGTTTGCCTCCGAGCAAGCTTTTGAGCCCTCTTTGGATGTCGTCGTTGATGAGGTAAAGCGCCGGTACCAGNAGTAATATGAGGAAGGTCGAGCAGGACAGCCCCCANACGATCGCGTAGGCCATCGGCGATAGCCACGCTGATTGCTGGTCACTTACCAGTGTAAGTGGTAACACGCCAGCTATCGTTGAAAGCGATGTCAACATGATGGGCCGGAAGCGACGNTTAGCACTGAGAGCCACGGCCTGAATCCGGTTAATTCCCCTGGCCCGCATCTCGTTAATGAAATGCACCAGTAGCAAGGAATCGTTGACAACGATACCTCCCAGGGCAATGACGCCGAACAATGCCATGAAGGTTAACGGTTTTCCTATTATGAAGAAGCCGATCACCACTCCGATGAGACTCAGTGGTATGGCGAACAGNACNACGAGTGGTTGNGTGAAACTCTTAAAGATGGCTCCNAGGATNGAATACATCACCANAACCGCNACGATNAATGCCTGNAATAGNGACGTTAGGCTCTCAGTGGTATCCGATGCTTCACCNCCGAAGGCTANGTGGTATCCGGGGTAGCGTGTGCTGAGATCGGNGAATTGATTCTCGATCATGGTGTTTGCTTCGACTGACGTGACGATGTCGGTATCCACGTCGGCGATCACTGCGATCACCCGCTCTCGATCACTACGATCGATCTGNCCCAGNCCGGCACTCGTTACCAGCGTGGCGACGTTGCCGAAGGGCACTAAGTCCCCAGTCGGTGTAGGGATGCGCATCGTGGCGATGTCATCGGCTGTGCGGCGATACTCAGGCAAGTAACGCACACGGACATCAATATTTTCATCTTCTTCCTGGACGGTAGCGACGATGTTTCCGTCCGTAGCGGTGCGAATAGTTTGGCCGATACTATCTACGGACAAGCCGAACACAGAAGCACGGGCTTCATCCACCTGGACCTGAACCTCGTCCTTGCCAGCAGTGAAGCTATCGGTGATGTCGTAGACACCATTTACACCGCGCAGGTAACCTTGAATCTCAGCACTGATTTCACGTAAAACATCGATGTCTTCACCGAGGATCTGGACGTAGATCGCATCGCCCACTGGTGGCCCGCCCACGATCTTACTTAACTCGATACTTTCGGCACCAACGACAGTGTTCTGGATCTTTGTGCGCAATTCACGAAAGATGTCATTCCCCGACCGCGTCCGAATTGCCGAGTCAGGTATCTTGGTCCTGATTTGGGCGACGTAGAGACCGTCCACGCGGCGGCCCCGTGGGTCCGACGAGTATCCGATAGTACCCACTGTACTTTCGACTTCATCGGGGGGAAACGCCAAGATGACACTTTCAACTTGGCGTACGAGCCGTTCTGTGTCCTCCAGAGAATTGGACGGCGGCCCTTTGATTTCGATGGTGAATTCCAACGCATCACTGTCGTCGAAGAAAACGAAGCGCATCTGACTGGCGATGGCACCAGCAGCGATGGCCATGGCGATGGTAAGCGCGAACGTTAGGTAACGGTAGCGAACTGCGTTACCGAGAACCCAGCTGTACCATCGTCGCGTCTTCCGGAACCACAAGGGGTTTCGACGGGCCTCCTTGGCGTCCGCGGCAGGCCGGCAGAAATCGGCAATGTGTGACGGTAAAACTACAAGTGCTTCAAGCAACGAGGCCAGTAGACACGAAACCGCAACAATAGGGACGATTTTTAGAAACTGGCCCATGACGCCTGCCGTCAGAAGTAGTGGCGTGAAAGCGGCGATGGTGGTGGAGACTCCCGCAACCACCGGGATGGTGACCTGCCGAGTACCTGTAACGGCCGCTTCTTCGGGTTCTAAGCCGCGTTGCATATAGCGATAGGCATTTTCAGCGATAATAATTGCGTCGTCGACCAGGATCCCCAGTATGAGAATGAACGCGAACATCGACAGAATGTTCAACGAGCCGCCACTCAGGTAGAGCATGATTAGTCCGCCAGAGATCGCCAAAGGTAGGCCGAATGCGGTCATCGCGGCGACACGTGGGTTAAGAAACATGTTGAGCACTAGCAACACAAGTGCCAGCCCCCAAATGCCGCTTTGGTACATTGTGCGTAACCGGTTCCGGATATCAACGCTGCTGTCGTTTAGCAGCACGAAATTAATTCCCTCGGGTACCGATTTGGTCATATCGGCGACCATCGCGCGGACATCGTTGACGATTTCGATGGTGTCACCAGTCTCTTGTTTGATGACACGGAGGTTAATGGCCTGTTGTCCGTTGGCGTGTGCCAGGGTTACGGCTTCCTCGAACGTGTCACTTACCCTGCCAAGGTCCGCGACGCGAATGTATTGGCCACCGTCGTCCATGCGGACAGCTACCGATTCAACACGGCTTGCTTCCGAAGTAGTTCCGCTGGTGCGCAANAGANCCTCTCCNCGCTCGGTNTGNAAGGAACCAGCTGGTACGTTGACGAGCCGTTGTNGCAATCGNGCAAGCACCAGGTCGAGAGAGACGTTTAATCCGTATAGCCGGTTGGGATCGATCTCGACCCAAATCTCCCGCTCACGCAGGCCGGTGGCTGTCACCGATGAGACACCGTCGATTCGTTCAAGCTGACGCTTGAGCGTCTTGGCGATCTCACGACGTTCTCGTTCGGGCGCTGTTCCCGCAACCGCGACGTCGATGATCGGAAAGTTAAGNTCGAATTCTTGGACGACAGTCTCTTCGGCGTTGTCCGGAAGCGTGGCGATGCGGTTGATTGCGGATTCGACATCCTGCGCTGCAACCGTGATGTTGTCGATGTACTCCTCAAATTCAATGATGACTACCGATAGGCCTTCACTGGTTGTCGAGCGTATTTCCTTTACATCGGAGACTTCGGCGACAGCGTTCTCGATGGGAATAGTGACGAGCTGTTCGAGCTCCGCCGGTGACACCCCATGGTACGGGGTGACTACTGAGACCAGCTTCATGGTAAAGATGGGGAAGACCTCTCGGCGGGTTCCACTAAATGCAAATATCCCGCCGACGATCAACAACACCATTAGGATGTTGACGGGGACGCGGTTATCTACTGACCAGCGGCCGACACTCTTCATTGTTGACTAGTGACTAGAACCTCGTTGCCGGAGACCAGCTGCGTTTGCCCGACGACGACGACTGAGTCACCTAATTGCAGGACGGTGTCCTTCTCCGAAGACCCACTGCCGGTGGAACCGCGCGGGACGACGCCTGCTCGACCATTCTGAAACGCGATGATGTCTAGATCGACGCGGAGTGCCAAACGGTCACGAACGATGAAAACGTGGGGATCCTGGTCCGGCATCAAAACAGCAGCGGCGGGAACTGTTGGGATGGCTTCGAGATGGGTGTGCGGAATCTCAACATTCACTACCATCCCGCCGAGAAAGCGTGGTTCGTCGCGGTTGTCGACCTGGATTCGAACCAGGTAGGTGCCCGTTGATGGATCAGCACGTTCGGTAATGCCATCGATATGGCCATTGGCGACGAACNNGGACTGATTGGTACTTTGAACGAATGCATTCGTGGCCTTGCGAACGAAGAAGACTTCGTCTTCGGTGAGGCCTACCTCAACGGCGATCCTATCTAGATCAGCGAGTACGAGAAGGGCCCGGTCGCCAGCCACGAGGGCACCGGGATCGACGTGNCGNTCGACGATGCTNCCTGTNAANGGCGCCANGATTTGGGTGTCGTCGAGNTTGTCTTGGGCGCGNTCGAGCCCAGCTTCGGCGTTTCTTAGGTCNGCTTCAGNAGCNCGNTTNGTTGCCAGCGCGGCCTCATACTCGCGCTCCGAGATCGCCCCACGGGCTCGGAGCGTCTCCGTCCTATTAAGTGTAGCTGCGCTCTCTTCGAAACGAGCCTGTGCCCGCAGTTGGGTGGCCTCAGCCTCCCGAAACGCGATTTCGTAGTCGTCGGCCTCGATACTCGCAAGCAAATCTCCGGCCGCGACCCGTGCCCCAATATCAACGTGAACTTNTTCGACGCGGCCACTAACNTCGGAGGCCAGCGACACNTCCCGCCAGGGTGNNACACGGCCNACCACCTCAACCGATAGGTCGAACGGTTGCAANCCCACTTCCGAGACAACCACTCGGGGCACCNTGGTTTCCGCNCGCTCCGCCACGATGGCGTCCTGAGGCGGGCGAAAAAACACGAATGCCACGGCCATCAGACTCAGGGCCGCGAGTGTGATGAAGACTTGGCCNAGCCGNATTCGTCCGCTGTTNGNTGGGAAGGTCACTTCAAGAACACTCCGAAGTCGCNCGNAAGGCGAAAACNACNACACAGTCAAAGGGAGTATGAAGAATTGTACGGGAACANTGAGTGAGTTGCAGCCCTTATANNCAGNGTAGGAAGTTCTNGNGTNNTTCCCANGNTNTGAACNACNGNCTNATTAGATTTCCGAAATCTCCGCCTCCCAGCTGATCTTTACCGAATTGCCTAGACTCTGGGCGGTTGGNCACTTCGATTGGTGTGTTTCGAGTGCCCGGTCGACGGTTTCACGAGCATTGGCCGGAATGCATAGCTGATAGGTGATGTGTATTTCGGTCAACGTCGGGATTTTATCGATGATTTCGTTGATGCCCGCCACCTGAGCAGAAACATATTTTGGCTCTAACGATACTTGACGCACCTCCAGTGCGCCGTTAAGTGTGCCGAGCATTCAGCCGCCGGTGGCGGCAACGATGTAATCCACTGGAAGGGGCAGGTCGGGTGCCTCCGTGAGACGATAGTGCTCCTTAACTGGGCCGTGGATACCGAAGTCGAGTGCTGGGCCGACAGCGATATTGGCTCGTCTGTGTAGCCCATCAACCTTCATAACGGTCGCGATAGCTGTGTAGAAAGGCTCGCTCATTATTGTCCTTTCGATAAGGTGAGATTAGTCGGGATTCTGCGTTGTCTGTGTCCCGCTCCGGTACTGGGACGGTACTGTTCGGGTAGTGTTACATGCTTCTACCCGCGTGGTGAGGCGAGCCGCTGACCCGTCCCACTGAGTTTGGGATCGGGCAAGCCCAGAAAACCAATAGGCTCGGTTACCTGACATGCTTAGATGTTCACACGTAAAAACTTTTCAGCATTGTTTCCCATCTTTGGCCCGAAACCGATGCCTTATCTGACGGCTCATGTTCTCGATCGTGTTAACGAGTGGTTTGTACGCACTCGTCTTTCAGGACGCATGTCGTCGCACTGTGGGACCTCGATGGTTGAGCACATGAAGGGACTGGGAGAGGCGATTCATCCGTCACCTCAGACACTTGGAGGGTTTGAACCCGAGCAGGTATCTAAACTGCTTTGGAAGGCATCGTCGCCTTGGCCCGGGACGGACGGAAACAACAAAACCTGGTACGCGGAACGATTCGTGCCGCGGTCGAGGACTTCTTCTAGCGGNTTTGACCAAACACTCGAGGCAGGCGGTAAAGAGCAATCCCCGNCCCTTATTTTGCTACATGGGTGGTTGATCGATCGCCCGCAGTTGCCGATCTACCGGTCGTGGGCCCGCCATGCAGCGAGGCGAGGCATCGAGGTCTGGATGCCGTTTCTCCCATTCCACATGCAGAGGTCTGAACCGGGAGAGATTTCGGGCCAGAGGGCACTTTCGCCGAACCTCGTGGGCAACTTGGACATGGTGCGCCAGGGGGTTGCCGAGGCGCGATTGCTCGCCCGCTGGCTTCGAGGCCGGACTTCTCGTGTTGGGATCTGGGGGATGAGTCTGGGTGGCTTGGTGGCGGCGTTGACCACGACGCTCGATGACGATTGGGACGCTGTTGCCTTATGGGCGCCTGTAGCTGAACCTGACGAAGTGCTTTTCAACAGTGGCTTGGTCAAGTTTCTGCGTGAGGCCGTCATTCAAAGTGGGGTCTCAAAGGACGACTTCGCTGCTCCAGAGATTGCCCCGATGATGCCGAATCGTTCCGACACCAAGATAGATCCTTCGAAGATGTTGGTTGTTGCTGGCGACTACGATCAGGTGGTTTCGCCGAGCTCAGTGGAACGGTTAAGCCGCCGCTGGGGTATTGAAGTCCACTGGGTGAGGCACGGCCACATTAGCCTGATGCTGTCACGGGCTCCGGTGCGGTATACGGCGAACTTCCTCGAACACACTCTTTTCGCGTAACTGGATCTTNTANGTTGCCCGAGCTTCCCGAGGTAGAGACAGTACGCCGTGGCCTNCGACCGCTNGAGGGTGCGACGCTGGAACGGATCATCGTGCGCAAGTGTCAGCTTCGTCGCCGGGTAAGCGTCGCCGCTCTCCACAATCTTGCTGGAGGTGTCGTCGCNCCTTTGGTCCGCCGAGCCAAGTATCTGTTGATACCAATGGTCAATGGCGGAGGTATGATCATTCACCTCGGGATGAGCGGCCGGTTGTTTATGGCGAATCCTGGCGATGCGTTGGACCAGCACGATCATCTCTCATGGTGGCTCAAGCAGCGCGGAGCGACCATAGAGTTGCGGTTTCGCGATCCGCGCCGTTTTGGNTCGGTCACTGTGTTACAGCAGGGTGATNTTCGTGAGCATCCACTGCTTGCGAATCTTGGGCCAGAGCCATTGGGTAACGAGTTTACTGCCGACTACGCATTCGCAAGATCGAAACGATCTCGCCGNCCCATAAAAAATGCGTTGATGGATGCTCGTTTCGTCGTTGGCATCGGCAATATCTACGCCAGCGAAGCGTTATGGCGTGCCCAGATCAATCCGAAAACGGCTGTTTGNCGAATCTCGAGACGGCGCTGGGGGAAGTTAGTATGGGCAGTCCAAGATGTCCTCGNCCGGGCGGTTTCTGACGGTGGCACGACGCTAAATGACTTCTTTGGTGCTAGCGGTGATCCAGGTTACTTCCAGACCCGGCTAAGAGCCTACGGCCAGCGAGGAGAGCCATGCCATCGGTGCGGTTCGATGATACGGCGAATTAGTCAAGCTGGCCGAGCAACCTACTATTGCGTATCTTGCCAGCATTGANAGGCATNTAAGATGTGATGCCATCGNCGTGNCTCAGCTTAGCAACAATCGGGCCGATTGTTTCACATGCGTTCCCGTACCTCTTTCTCAATTGTGAGGTTCTCTGGGAATTCGCCTGTGGAAAGCTTTGAGTAGATCATNTCTTCGTTAATCATGATCTCGAAACGACCGCCATCAGAGGGCAATAGCGTTAACTCGCCTATATTTTGCTTGAACTGTCTTACGAGGTGGTCCGCCAAACTGACGGCCTGAGTCTCGTAGTTTCAAGCGGCGCAATATTGGATGCTGATTCGCATTCTTATCCTCCGGTCTGGCAGACTTCAATNGATTGGACGGATGTTGTATAGCGGACCGTCAAGTTAAATGAGAACAGATAGAATTATAGCGATGCTCTTGATCACCTGCNTGTCATCGTACTGGGNNCGCCCTNTTGCCTATTTGCGCATCGCTTGCGNTGCCANGCTTACTCTGTTGCTGNTNNGTCTGGCGTGCGGNGGATATTCGGGNCCACCGNCNATTGAGGAGGCTCGCGAGGGTCTGAGGCNCGNGTACCACATCCTCTATGAAGGNGAGNNGGGNAAGACAGTNCTCGAACTTCTNGAAGCNACNGCNGAGTCAGTAGTTACAAAGGGGCAGGGNGACGAGCTGCTNGTTGNNACGATCAATAGTATNGAGGGTGGTGTCGAGGGGCGTTACTGGCTTTACTACGTCAANGGGGAAGCGGGGCTGATCNCCGCTAGCCGTATGAACACTGTCGAGGGAGACTCGGTCGAATGGCTGTTTGTCCGTTGAAGCGTTGAACNNGCGTCTCACCTCAGCGGACTTATTGCTGGTCGCGACCTGCGTCTTCTGGGGAACTAACTTCGTNGTCGTCAAGTCGGCGCTGGCNGACTTNCATCCTCTGGCATTTACTGGATTGCGGTTTGCGATCGGTGCCACGCTGTTGCTCTGNTTGCAGTGGTGGTTTGAGGGNNTTCNCGTGTTACGCCCGATGCTGCCTCAGCTTATCGTCCTTGGCCTAATTGGNAATGTTGCCTACCANCCGCTGTTCATCTACGGCCTCGCACANACCGAAGCCTCACAGGCCAGCATGTTTNNCGCGACCACACCCCTCTGGNTTCTCGTTCTGGCAAGNTTCACCGGTCACGANAAGTTCAGTGGNAGGGTAATCGCCGGGNTAGTGATGGGTTTGGTNGGGGTNATNCTGTTGCTCTGGGANAGCGTTAACGGCGTTGGANCAGAGGAAAGATTTTGGATAGGAAACCTTCTGTTATTAGGTGCGACGGTTAGTTGGGCAATNTATACGGTCTATTCACAGCCATTGCTCCTGNAGNTACGGCCGCTTGCTCTNACTTCAGCCACGATGGCAGCTGGGGNACTCCCATTGGTTNTAGTTGGCTTGCCTGAAATAGTCTCAATACGTGTCAATGAGGTGAGCTTCGCAAGCTGGCTTGGTTTGCTCTATTCGGCTCTCTTGGCGTTGGTGTTCGGCTATTTTTTTTGGGCTCATGNAATACAGACCATTGGCTCGACNCGCACATCCTTATACGTGAACTTGNTTCCGGTCGTCGCCACAGTCAGTGCTTGGGTTTGGTTGGATGAACGACTGTCACCCCTTCAATTGTTGGGAGCGATTGCGGTAATCACTGGAATCACTTTGAGTCGCCGCCTAAATTTACGTTCTGAANAGTAGCTTGGCTTGATGACAAGATGCCCTGCTCCACAAGTTGAAAGGGAAGTATCGGATGTTGTCGAGGCCGACATTAAGCACCGTAAGAACTGCTTGGAAGTCTTCCTATTGATTCAGGAGAAGAAACGTCACCAACAGCCACCCTCTCGTCGCGCTATTGTGAGGGTAGTAGCAGCGCTTTGCGCAGGGTAAATGACAGTTAAGGAGAGTCGCCATGGGATGGTTCGACAACGAGCAAGACCGGCAACAATCGAACGCCATGGTGCCGCAGCCGGAACCTCGGCGCCGGGCAGCCAAAGCAGCGCCTCCCGAATCTGGATCAACGATGGGGCGTCAGATCCAAGTTGATGGCACCATTGTTTGCGAGGAAGACCTGACCATCCTCGGGCGTGTCGATGGCAACATTCATGCCCAAGGCACACTGGTAATCGCCAAGGAAGCCGATGTGCACGCCAAGATCGACGGCCAGCGGGTCCTTGTACACGGCAAGGTTGACGGGGACGTACACGGTTCTGAGCGTGTGGTGCTTGGGCAGACAGCACGGCTAATGGGCAACATTGAGGCCAAAACACTTGAGATCATAGAGGGTGCTTATTTCAATGGAAATGTTGAAATGCATCTTCCAAAGTTTGGTAGCTCACAGGAGAACGTATCTTCTGGCCAGGACGAAACAGATGAGAGCCCCACCGAAGATGTCGAAACGTCCGGCCTGAAGCCAGTAGCCGATTCTCCCGCCGATGAAGCCTCTGCTACCCAAGAGCAGGCAGCATCCTGACGGTCGGACCGGGATCGGATAGTTTGGAATGGCCAGGCAAGCACCGAGTCACATAGGCAGCACTGCTCCGCAGCAAGCTAAATACGCTTCGGCCTTATTCAGCAAGTTCTGTAGCGACATCAAGGCTATGGAGGGAACGGCACCGCTTTTGGATCTGGGCCCCAGCACAACAAGAAACGTGATGTATTGGCTCCGCCGAAATCATCCGGTCAGCGCGTTCGACATTATGGTTCATGAAATGACTGACCAGATCAGTCTGGACTACGAGGACTGTGCTTTTGGCGGTGTGCTGGCTTGGACGGTGCTTTCGCATCTGGGGCCAGGGCAAGCAAGGCAGCTGATGCGGGAGATTGGCCGTGTTCTGCGACCTCGGGGGTGTCTATTTGCGGTATTTGATGGCGACGGGCGTAGGATCCCTGGCGCCCAAAGGTATCAAATCATTGATGCTAAGAACCTAGAGTTCGAGCCGATCGAAGGGCGCGGCACCGCGCGTGCTGTCCTAACCCGTGAGGTCGAGACACTTTTCCAGCCATTTAGGGAGACCCGGATCATGGTCATGCGTCATGGGTCGCGTGAGGTACTCGGAAAGCAACCCTAAGAGATCCTTCTGTGTGGTGGGGTTCGTTAGATAGTCGAGGCAGCAGATGCAGCGCTCCCCGGCGTGATCCAAGTGACAACCTTTCCCTTTCGATGGCCTTGGTTTTAAGTGAGGCCATTGACCATCAAGCCTGCCACGATACTTCGACGAGGGCTATTGTCCAGTTGGACGCCACGCACACAGCTCAAAAGCGACAATCAAGTTCTACATCGCGCAGACAAATCGCGCGCAGGGGGACCCGCCAACCCGACCTGTCAGTGATGCTAAATCAATGGATGACGCTGAGCGTCACTCAACTCGTAACGATCGAACACAGCCACGCGAATCCCAGAAGGAGATAGGTCAAGGAACAGACAAATCTCCTCGAACCACGGGCTGTTGAAGAAATTCTCAGGGGCCTCAAGCTCGTAGATGCGATGCAGCTTCTCACGCTCGCTCGCGGTCAGAGCTCGCTGGCCACGCTTCTGTGAAGAGTAGGCCACGTCTTTAATGGCCTTTTGAATGACGGCGACCCAAAGGCTTCGACACGCCTCATTGTCCTTGTCCTTGCCGTCGAACAGCTTGAAAGGGACTACCGTCCCAGGTACAACGCCAGACGAATTGTCTGCCATCCGAGCCTCCCTCTCCGGTTGGCGAGACCTTTATTTTATCAAAGGCCTTGACCAAGTCTATCCCCCCGGCCATGAAGTTGGCCTTTGTTGGGTAAGATTGATCTTTATTACTCTCGCTTAACCAAGTTGTTGGACAGAGGAGGTCCGGTACATGCCATTGAGCGGCTTGCGTGTCATCGATCTGACTCGAATCTTGGCCGGCCCGTTTGCCACCATGATGCTGGGTGACATGGGGGCCGAAGTTTTGAAAATCGAACGCCCGGGAAGTGGTGACGATGCCCGTAACTGGGGCCCCCCGTTCATCGATGGGATTAGCACGTACTTTCTTTCGGTCAACCGAAACAAACGTAGTGTGACCCTCGACCTCAAATCAGAAGTTGGTAAAGGTGTACTTTGGGAGCTCATCGAGACGGCTGACGTCGTGATCTCTAACTTTCGTGTTGGGGTAATGGATTCCCTGGGGTTTCCCTATGAAAAGGTTGCTGAACGCGCCCCACGCTGTGTGTACGGCTTAATCAATGGCTACGGCCGATTTGGTGATCGCGCCCAAAGGCCGTCATTTGACGTCGTCGTCCAAGCCGAGTCTGGTCTTATGGACCTGACTGGCTATGCCGATGGAAAACCTACAAAGGTTGGAGTCTCGATTGCCGATGAGATCGCTGGCCTTTACATGGTTCAAGGGATTCTTTTGGCGCTGCTTGAAAGGCAACAAACAGAACGTGGGCAACTCGTGGAGGTGGCCTTACACGACGCGTTATTGTCGATGTTCACCTTTCAAGCTCAGCGCTACTTGTCGGCCGGATTACAGCCGCAGCGTATGGGTAATCGTCACCCCAGCATTGTTCCTTACGAGACGTTTGAAGCTGCCGACGGTACGATTGTTGTAGCCGTTGGCAACGAGGGAATTTGGGAGCGGTTTTGCACTGTGCTTGGCGTTCAGCACCTTCTTGGGCACGAGAGATTTGCCCGAAATCCGAACCGAGTTGCCAACCGTGAACAATTGGAAAAGGAATTGGCCCCAGTGTTTCTTGAGCACCCGATTGCTTACTGGGAGGAGCAATTAAGTGCCTCTGGAGTGCCTTGTGGCCGCGTCCGCGCTTTAAACGAGGTGATTGAGAGCGAACGTCGTACCGGTCGAGACATGGTGGTTGATATCGACGGCCTTGAGTTGCTCGGTGTACCGATCAAACTCTCTCGTTCACCTGCACGAGTGAAAGTCAGACCACCGCAGCTCGGTGAGCATACAGAGGCAGTACTCACTGCGTTGGGTCATACTGTTGAGGAGATTACCGAGTGGCGCGATGCTGGAGTAATTTAACTCCCTATGTTGAAGACCCACGCGCTGGCCGGATTGGAGGCGTGAAGATGAGCTACAAAAGGGCCAGTGTTGTGATCGCCTTGTTGCTTTTCGCCACAACCTTGATTCACGCTCCTGTGCGCGCGAGTTTCCATCAGNCCGCCTTCGTCGAGGCAGAGCTCCTGGTTCGTTTGACGATGGAGCTTCCAGTCGAGATCGAAATCATGTTTGATGCCTGGACGACCGCCGATCAGTTCGTTCAGTGGTTTCCAGGCTGGGCCGAAATGACGGTTACCGAGGGCGGTGAATACCGCTTTGGGTGGGACGGCTGGGAAGAAGAGTGGGTGGGTAACTACATAGAGGTGGATCGTCCGAAGAAGCTGGTTTTTACCTGGCTGCCGCCGGTCGCTGTGTTNCCCATTGGTGCCTATGAAACNACGGTCACGCTGTCCTTCGAGGATNTACAAGGCACCACCCGGATGACCCTGGAACANAGTGGCTTCCAGGATGGGCCGGAGATGGAGAGCCATAAGGAGGCTTGGAGTGGCTACCTGTACAACCTCCGGGCTTATCTCCTGCAGCGCTAATCTGACCTGAGCGATGGACATTCTGAAGCGGTACCTCTTTCTGTATACACGTCACCGTGNGCCCTACTTTCTGGGAGGCGTCTTTCTAATTGCCACCAATGCCATTGCTCTAGCGATTCCCCGGATCTTTGGCTGGGCCATTGATGACCTTGAGGCCGGAGCGACTCATGGACTCATCTTGTCATATGCAGGCGCCATCGTTCTGTTGGCGGTGCTCCAGACGGTAATGCGAGTCGGATCACGCATCTTCGTTTTGAGTGTCTCTCGCCGGATCGATTATGAGATGAAGGGGATGTTGCACAATCGGCTAATCCATCTCGCCCCATCTTTTTTCTCGGTGACGAATACTGGCGACTTGATGTCCCGCATGACGAACGATGTCATGTTGGTCCGCGCCCTTGGCGGCCCTGGCGTGCTGTACTTTTTCAATGCCTTCGTTATGTACGCGCTTGGACTTGCCTATATGGTCTCGATTAGCTGGCGCCTAACACTTGTTGTTTTCCTGCCGTTGCCGATCGTGGCGATACTAGTCCGAATTCTCGTGCATCGGGTGCGCGACTACGTTACTAGAGCGCGTATCGCTTTGAGTGATCTCAACACGATCGTTCAGGAGAATCTCTCGGGTGTGATGGTGGTTAAGTCGTTTGCTCTTGAGGAAGCGCAAAACCTGANGTTCGAGAATCAGTCAGCGGCCTACATGGATTTTGGTCTCCGCGAAGCCTGGACCCGCGCCCAGATGATCCCTGTTGTTGGTCTCGGTGGTGGCCTNGCCGCGGTCGTTGTCATTGGTTTCGGNGGCCGCATGGTTTCAGCAGGAGACCTCTCGATTGGTGACTTGGTTGCGGTGATGAGCTATGTGGGAGTAATGGTCATGCCCACAGTGGCTCTGGGTTGGATTCTGAGCTTGGTGCAACGTGGCGCGGCAGCTCTTGAACGACTCGATGAGGTTCTTACAGCACCGGTCACCATCAGCTCCCCNGACTCAGCGTGCCGAATTGGCGATGGGCCGCTCCCGGTGGTGATCAAAGGTCTTAACTTTCGTTACGACGATCACCTAAGAAATTACGTCGGCATTCTGAAGCTCGACGAAACTTTTGAGAGCGGTCGNCGGCATGCACTGCANGACATTGATTTTGTTGCAAAGGAAGGTGGNTATGTCGCCATCGTTGGCAGGGTCGGGTCNGGGAAAAGCACGCTCTTGAAAGCTATTCAGCATCTCATCGAGGTACCAGAAGGGTCCGTGTTCGTGGGCGGTGTTGACGTGGCAGAGGTTGAACTCGACGAACTGCGGCAGAGAGTCGGGTTCGTGCCGCAGGACGACTTTCTTTTTTCGACAACAGTATTCGACAACATCGCCTACGGGCAGCCCGATGCCACCCGAGACAAGGTTGACGAAGCAGCTCAAATTGCNGGTCTGTTGGTTGATTTGGAAAGCCTTCCAGATGGCCTGCACACGGTCGTCGGTGAACGCGGTTCGACGCTTTCCGGGGGACAGCGGCAGAGGGTAGCGGTGGCCCGCGCCATCCTCATCGATTCTCCCATCCTACTCTTGGATAATGCTCTGTCGAACGTCGACTCAGAGACCGAGCGCAAGATCTTGGACGGCCTACGGACTAATGCTGCACGCAATGCAGGACGGACTTTGGTGGTGGTGAGTAACCGTATTGGAGCCATCCAAGATGCCGNCCACATATACGTTATGGACGAAGGCCGCGTCGTTAATCACGGGNCACACGCCCAGCTAATTCNGCATCCCGGATTGTACGCCAACATGTTCGAACAACAGCAGTTAAGCGCTGAGCTGGAGCAATTCTAGAATGCCTGAANGACGCGACCTTACTGTTTTGCGCCGCCTCGTGCCGTTTNTCCGGGTNCATAGCAGCGTTGTGGTCGCTTCGGCTTTGTTATTGCCGGCACTGGCCGCGAGCCAGTTGGTGCAGCCTTACCTGATCCGTCTTGCAATCGACGGCTACCTGACGCCGGCATCCAGGGGGGTCCCGGGTGCGCTCTCCGGTTTGACCGGTCTGATCGTGTTGTTTGTCGCGGTGCTGTTCGGCGAGATGATCATCCGGTTTGCTCAGATTTACCTGATGCAGCTCGCCGGGCAACGCATTATGCACGACCTTCGCTGCACCGTGTTTCGCCATGTGCAGCGATTGTCCATGTCATTTTTCGATCGTTACCCTGTTGGACAAACTATGACTCGTGTCACCAGCGACGTTGAAGCGTTGAACGATCTAGTTTCTCAGGGAATCGTTTCNATCGCCCGTGATNTAACCATGGTAGGTGGCATCATCGGNGTGATGTTGTGGATCGACTGGCGTTTGACGCTCGCNTCGTTTGTCGTCGTGCCCCTATTGCTTGGCATTCTAGCGTTCCTACGTACTCGNCTACGAGCTGCCTACGACCGTGTGCGCAGCTTGGTGGCTAGGCAGAATGCTTTCTTACAGGAAACTATCTCCGGGATAGAGGTCGTGCAGGCTTTTGTCCAGGAGCGCCGNAACCAAAAGGATTTCGCCAGGGTGCGAGGTGACATCCTAGAGATCGAGCTACGCAGCGTCCGTCTGTCATCCTGGCTATCGGCATTGGTACAGGCTGCGACCACTGTGTCGACGGCGTTGGTGCTNTCGTACGGCGGCTTCGGAATCCTTGAGTCGACAGTAACGTTGGGCATCCTGGTGCAGTTCATGCTGTACCTGCAGCGTTTCTATCAGCCNCTCGAAGATCTTTCCGACAAATACGACACATTGCAACGCGCTGCGGCAGCTACCACAAAAATATTTGGACTTCTNGACGTTGAACCCGAGGTCCGTGAGGCGTCCAACATGGTATCGATGCCCGANTTCCAGGATCGTATCGAGTTCAAGTCAGTGACTTTCGCCTATCCATCTGTTTCCGAGGCTGCTGCCGCCGCCAAGCTCGATGAAGCCGACATTACGATCTCGACTNCTGCGCCAGTCCTCGAGAACTTTAATTTGACAATTCATAAGGGTGAGAAAGTNGCGATTGTTGGTGCAACGGGATCAGGCAAGTCAACGGTTATAAAANTGCTGCTCCGTCATTACGATGTCCAGAGGGGATCGATCACCGTTGATGGNATCGATATCCGGAGCATTGATCAGCATTCATTGCGGCGAGCTTTTGGGACGGTTCCACAGGATGTGTTCATGTTCACTGATACGATCGNTGCCAATGTTGGCCTAGGGGTCTTCGATCGNGAGTCGGTCAAGNATGCTGCTCGTGTTGTTGAGGCTAACCGCTTCATTACGACGCTACCNGNCAGTTACGANACGCGCCTCGGCGAACGTGGTGCGAACCTGTCTTTCGGTGAACGGCAGTTGTTGGCGTTCGCACGTGCACTCGCTGGTAGTCCTNCGGTTCTGGTTCTCGATGAGGCCACCTCAAGCGTTGATTCAGAGACCGAAGCNCAGATACAGCNTGCTCTCGACCGGTTGATCGAAGATCGCACGGCGGTAATTATCGCCCACCGGTTGTCGACGATTCGTAACGTNGACCGTATCGTAGTGTTGCACCATGGAGTGATTCGAGAAGTTGGCACTCATCCTGAACTACTCAATCTTGATGGAATCTACGCTCGCCTCCACCGCCTGCAACTCCAAGAGATGGTGGGAGCCGATGGGGTTAACTGATGGNCTGGATGGCGCCGGTTGNGTGCCCGTGGTTTCAGCAGTCCCTGAGCTTGGGATGTTCGGCACGTTGACTCGGCGGAAGGGTTCGGGCGCCTTTACGACGGGCGGTTTGACTCTTTGCAGACGGCCACGCAAGCTTGGCGTGACCCGATAGGAACTAAACCAAGTCTGATTCTTCAGGGAAACTTTCATGTCCACTAACGTGCCCCCAGTAGCACAGGACCTCGACACTCTGTGCGTCAATACTATTCGTACTCTGGCGGCGGACGCTGTACAAGAAGCCAACTCCGGTCATCCTGGGATGCCGATGGGTGCGGCGCCGATGGCCTACGCACTGTGGATGCGCTTCCTGTGTTTCAATCCACAGGATCCTGCGTGGCCGAACCGTGACCGTTTTGTGCTTTCAGCTGGTCATGGATCAATGCTCTTGTACGCCCTGTTGCACCTTACTGGCCACGCTTTGTCGCTCGAGGACATCAAACAATTCCGCCAGTGGGGCAGTGTTACTCCGGGGCATCCTGAGTTTGGTCATACTCCGGGTGTCGAGACGACCACTGGGCCGCTGGGGCAGGGATTTGGCAACGCTGTTGGGATGGCGCTCGCTGAGGCTCGTTTGGCAGCCGAGTTCAATCGCCCTGGTCACGACATCATCGACCATCGAACCTACGTCATCGCCAGTGACGGCGACATAATGGAAGGCGTCCAGTCGGAGGCAGCGTCGATTGCTGGTCATTTGGGACTTCACAAGCTCACGGTCCTCTACGACGACAACTTAATAACGATCGATGGTTCCACCGATCTCACCTTCAGTGAAGATGTTGAGAAGCGTTATGAATCCTATGGCTGGCACGTACAGTTCGTTGAGGATGGCAATGACATCGCTGCTTTGACCTACGCCCTGACTTCAACCGAAGCTGAAGACGATCGGCCGTCACTGATTCGGATACGCACTAACATTGGCTATGGCAGCCCGAACCGACAGGATACGTCGAAGTCCCACGGTGAACCGCTGGGGGAAGAAGAAGTTCGACTGACAAAGGAAAATCTCGATTGGCCAACCAACGCTAAGTTCGAAGTCCCGGTTGAGGTGGCCGCTCACTTTAGGTCGGCGGGTGAGCGCGGTGGTTCCTTGCAGCAGCAATGGCAGGAACTGTGGGACTCGTATCGCCGCACCCACGAGTCAGAAGCTGATGAGTTGCAACGTCGGCTCGATGGCCGCCTCGCTGATGGTTGGGATGAAGATTTGCCCCTGTTTGTTGCCGAGGATGGTCCGATTGCGACGCGAGCCGCCTCGGGGAAAGCGCTTAATGCTCTTGCCGTCCGGTTNCCGGAGTTAATGGGAGGTTCTGCTGATCTGGCAGGTTCCAACAAGACTGACATCGTCGGTGAANCAGACTTCAANAAAGGAGTCTACGATGNCCGCAATATCCGTTTCGGTGTCCGCGAACATGGCATGGGAGCAATTCTCAATGGTATGGCACTGCACCGTGGTTTTATCCCGTACGGTGGTACGTTCCTGATCTTTTCAGATTANATGCGTCCTTCAATTCGGCTAGCGGCGCTCATGGGACAGCGGGTTATTTACGTGTACACGCATGACAGCATAGGGGTTGGAGAAGACGGGCCGACGCACCAGCCGATCGAACATCTGGCNTCGTTGCGAGCCTTACCAGGCTTAGTGGTCATCCGNCCGGCCGACGCCAACGAGACAAGCGAGGCGTGGCGGGTGGCCGTACAGTGCCCNGAGGTTCCTACGGCGTTAGTACTGACGCGTCAGAAGCTCCCGATTTTGTCGAGNATCGTTGAAGACGTTGCTATTGCAGCCGATCTTGCCCGTGGCGCCTATGTCTTGGTCGAAAATCGATCTGGTGAGCCAGATATCATCTTGCTGGCGTCNGGGTCNGAGGTCCATATNGTGCTCCANGTGTGGCAACGACTGATTGCTTCGGGCNTCGGTGCTCGTGTTGTCTCGATGCCNTCATGGGANCTGTTCGAGCAACAGGACGAGTCNTATCGCAATAAGGTACTTCCACCGAATGTCGAGAAACGGTTNGCGGTTGAGGCTGGCACATCTTTTGGCTGGNGTCGCTACATTGGTCTTNCCGGCGAAGTAATCGGCATTGACCGTTACGGTGCTTCGGCTCCTGGGGGAACCAACATGGAAAGATTTGGNTTTACTCCGGATAACATCGANAANCGTGCCCGNGCGCTCCTAGCGACCTGATNACGANATTGCTCTCCCGNTGCCAACGGTGNGCTTGATGGATGANAATTCTCTATGGNGTTTGCGTGNGCGNGGGCAGGGTGTTTGGTTATGTGGCCTGCGGCGNTTGCTGNCTAAAGTCGATTCNCTTGCGGGGNCNGCNGTTTCGTATGGAATAAGCGGGATCGAGACCGATCTTTTGATGCTGGCTGGTGCGGTTGAACGTGGGCCCGAGTACCATGATTCACTNGNCAGTTGGGCCAATGGCGTATCNGTTGCACGNCCGGNTGAAGCACTTTTGATCGAAGAAGCATCGATCGGGGCACGTTTGCTTGCCCCTGTCTACGAGGAGACCGGNGGTCGCGATGGATACGTCAGCGTTGACGTTGATCCTTNCCTNGCCAACGATGCCGAAGAGATGTCGATGGCGATTCGACGACTGCATTCGGCAATTGACGAGCCTAACATTATCCCACGATTGCCACCCACGAATTCAGGGTGCGCGGTGTTTGAGGCCTTCACCGCCGAAGGATTCAGTGTACACGTGGGCCCGATTTTCTCAGTGGCTGCGGTTGAGCGTGTTACCGAGGCCTTTATCCGCGGTGCGCTACGGCTTCCGAAGGACATCGAGGAAGCANGCGGTTTAGCATCAGTGATTTCGTTTGGCTTGGCATCTCTAGATGAGGCCGTCGACGAGCTNCTAAGAGCATGGATNCGNACTGCCGATAAGGACATGAGTGGCGCAGAATCACTGCTTGGAAGCGCGGCAACGGCGATTGCCAAGGTAGCTTGTCGGCACCAACGCGACCTGTTGTTCCAGAAGCTTCCTGAGAGTTTGCGCGAATCAGGACCGCGCTCATTGCGGTTGATGTGGANNGACCTGGCCACCGGCGATCCGCGTCGTCGTCGACTCCGGTACGTTCACCGCCTTATCGGCCCGGACACTGTTGCCNCGATGCCGTTCGGNTTGATNCGTGATNTTGCTTTCGCTGGCTTGGNCGAATCGACTCTTGGGCAGCGTGTCGATGAAGCAGAAGAAATTATTGANGAAGTCACGAGCCTTGGGATCGATCTCGATGCGATTGGTACCGAACTCCAAGAGCGATACATCNCACACCGNAGGCTGCAATACGGNGAACTTGACAACGTTATCTTAGCGGCGATTGAAGCTAACGTTGGAGGCAAAAGACAAGTAGATGAAGCGGCTAGTGCCATTGCGCCGTCGTCCACTTCAGANCTGGAAGTTCCTTCCATNCTCATAGAAGTTAAGAACATCGACGACCANCTCCCGACCANACTATGGCTCAAGGATAGCTCGCTGTGGAGTGACGANCCGACNACCCAAGATTNCATCCGTAACCGGCTTGGATGGCTCGACCTGATCGAGTCGACACTGTCAGCAAGCGCTTCCAGCCGGAGATTTGNCAAACAAATGAACGANGGCAAGGCGGACCAGGTCGTTTTGCTTGGAATGGGTGGCAGCAGTTTGTGTGCAGAGGTTTGCCGTCAAGTATTCGGCGTCGAAGATGTTTGGATTGTCGACAGCACGATTCCAACAGCCGTCGCTGCCGTTGCGGCGAGCGTTGATCTGGGGCGCACCTTGGTAATCGTTGCTAGCAAGTCGGGTACGACAATCGAGTTGCAGGCGCTATTTGATTTTTTCCACGAGCGCTGCACCCCAATGCTTGACCAACCTGGCCAGCAGTTTATGGCGATCACCGACCCCGGCACACCGCTTGAGCAGATTGCCTATGAAAAAGGCTTTCGTTCCTTGTGGCTTGCTCCAACCGATGTTGGCGGGCGCTTTTCGGCGCTTTCGGTGTTTGGCATCTTGCCAATGGAGCTAATGGGAATCGACTCGGTGGCGATCTGCACGTCGGCGCGGCGCATGGCCGCGAGCTGTGCCGCCGGTACTAGTACCCGTGACAATCCGGGAACTCGCCTTGGGGCGGCGCTCTTCAATGCCTATGAGGCGGGCCGCGACAAAGTGACCTTTGCATGCTCGCCTTCACTTACGGCTTTTGGCATGTGGGCTGAGCAGTTGATTGCGGAAAGCACCGGCAAGGAGGGTGGTGGNTTGATTCCGATCGTCGGCGAGCCGCCGGGGGCAGCTGACCAATATGGAGACGACCGAATTTTTGTGGCCCTGGAGCTCGCCGGTGAAGATGACTCCGGACGGAACATGTGGCTCGATGCCTTGCGTCAGGAAGGACACCCTGTGATGAAGTTCGTCCTGGANAATCGGCACCAAATCGGTTCCGAATTCGTCCGCTGGCAGATTGCTNTAGCTAGTGTAGGTTCCCTGATGGGGATCAACCCATTTGACCAACCGGATGTTCAAGGGAGCAAGGATCGCACGACGGCGATTCTTGACTCNTACAAGGCAGGAACTGGCATGCCCGATCGGGCGCCGATTGCGATGGACGCTGGCTGGCTTGTGTTCGCAGATTTGGAGCGTGACGAAGAGCTTGCCAGACAACAGCATGGTGACGGGTTGGACAGCTGGCTAAGCGCNCACTTAGGCCGCGCCCAGGTTCCAGACTATGTTGCTCTACAGGCCTTTGTTTCCTGTGAGCCGCGGACCCTTAGCGCCTTTCAGGAAATTAGGCGGTTGCTGNGTGANCGGCGCGGTGTTGCTACGACTCTGGGTTGGGGGCCGGCGTTTCTACACTCGACTGGCCAGCTTCACAAAGGTGGTCCGGACAATGGCATCTTTTTGCAGATCACAGCTGATGACAGCGAAGATATCGAGATTCCGGGTGCTGGCTACTCCTTCGGGCGGCTGGTGAGGGCGCAATCATTGGGGGATCTAGCGGCTCTGGAGGAGCGTGAGCGCAGGGTTCTCCGTGTCCACCTTCGCGATGCGGCCAGCGGTGCTGAGGCTCTGCTAGAAGCTGCCGATCGCGGCCTTGCCTAAAATGTTGCGTTTAGATTCTAGTTGTCGGCGGGTGGTGTTACCCGGATCTTCGAAGCAGCACGGAACCCGAGGCTGACGCGGTTTCCACCGAGTGGTCGGACCTCTACTGTGTCGGCGCTCTCATTACGAGCTACAACCTCGACTGGCACTCCAGGCAAGAGACCATAGCTCTCCATCAGGCGCAGAAAATCGCTAGCCTGGTCTGTGACCTGTACCAACATGAGCGACGCCCCAACCGGGCATGTGACCAGGTTAGCGTAATCCGCGGTCGCTACTTCACCTCCCGCGGTTGGGATCGGATCGCCATGTGGGTCGACTTCGGGGCCACCGAGCATTGTGTCGATACGCCTGAGTAGGCGCTCGGACACAGNATGCTCCAGGAGCTCCGCCTCGCTGTGGACATCGCTCCAGTCCATTCCCATGACTTCGACGAGGAACAGTTCGACGAGCCTGTGACGGCGTAACACGTGAGAAGCGAGTTTCTCGCCGGCAGGNGTTAGGCAGACACCGCTGTAGGGTTCATATTCGACGAGGCCTGCTTCAGCCAAGGTCTTGACCATCGCGGTGGCGGTGCCGGGNGCAACCTTGAGCGCCGAGGCAACCTGGCCGGTAGGAACTAGCGAGTCCGGGGACGTCAGCTGCGCCTGATAAATCTGCTTTAAATAGTCTTCGACGGTGCTCGTAGCCATNGCATTTTATTGGAAAGACAGGATTCTACACTTCCTTGACGGGTAGCTCTGCAACTTCAGTGGTCTCGCCCGTGTTCGCAAACTTCCGAGGGGTTATGTCTTAGGCGCTTGTGTTGGNCTGTGATTGCGCCCAGCTTATCTGTCTAGATCACATACATGCACAATGCTACAGGGTGACGGCGTATCGAGCACGGTGTCTTCGATGAGCNCTTCCTAGATCGCAATTCGAAAAAAACAAAGCGTTATGCAAGTGGCGTANCGAGTGATTCAACAACCAGATGTCTGCGATGATAGGCTGGGGCAGCGATGAGCTGGAAGAGCGATTTCGANCTTGGTGGTACCACATACCTTAATGGTGCTAACCACGGCCCCTTGCCACGGGTTGCCATCGATGCTGTCAACGAGGCGCTCGAATGGAAGCGTGATCCTTCGTCGATCGACGATAGTATCTACTTCACCTTGCCCGACCGGGTGCGGCAAGCAGCCGCACCTTTCTTCAACTGCCATCCCGAGGATTTGGCAGTGACCACTGGCGCCTCTGCTGGGATGTCGTTACTTGCTGGGGGGCTCGACTGGAAACCGGGAGACCATGTTGTAATTCCCGCCGGAGAGTTTCCGGCTGTTTACCTTCCGTGGGTTGCGCTCCGTTCGTCTGGAGTCGAGGTCACCGTATTGCCAACCGATGGTGGGTTGACNACTGGGCGGATCGTTGAAGCGTTACGTCCCACGACCCGGGTGGTTGCCGTAGGGCATGTGAACTTCGCAACTGGGTACCGTCTTGATGTCGAGGCCATTGGTCGAATCTGTCGCGATCGTGGGATCGCGTTTGTCATTGACGCAACCCAATCAGTCGGCTCTGTGCCGTTCGANGTTCGCACTGCTGGGGCCGCCGTGGCGGCAGCTGCAGGCTATAAATGGATGCTATCACCCTACGGGACGGGGATTTTCTATGTCGATCCGGCATGGGTCAATCGACTTCCTGTCCCAGTCATCAACTGGGCAACAGTCAACGGGTCTGAGGACTTCAACAAGATGACGGAACTGGACATCGACTTTCGCACCGGCGCGACGCGCTGGGATGCACCAGAGACCGCATCGTTTTTCAACTGCAACCCGATGGTCGCAGCACTTGAGTTTCTCGGACAGATTGGTATTGAACAGGTTTTCNCTCACACCCGATCCTTAATAGACCGCCTCGTCGACGGTTTNCCCACGAGTTTCCGTGTTGAGAGCTCTCTAGCGGCTGAACGCCGGTCCTCGATCTGCCGTCTCGTCGGNGATGACCAGGAACTCACGCGGGCTGCCTACCAGCGTTGCCTTCAGGCGAAAATCTCGGTCAGCATGCGCGAGAGCGGGCTCCGTGTATCACCTGGGGTGTGGAACTCTGAAGGAGATATCGACCGTTTGCTTGAGCAGCTTACTAGCTAATGAATGGGCCAAACTCGTGGACGCGGGCGGGAGGTATATTCCTCAGCACGAGCATCGAGTTGCGGCNGCAACTCGTTAGCCATTGNGATTTTTCTGACTGAGCTTCACGNAACCGCGTTCGCAGGTCTCCCTGTGCGAAAGCCCGCCGAAGTGCCGGAAAGAAGATGTATTCGAAAAGCGTCGCCGTTCCTTGTGCAGTTACAGCAACGAGCATGGGCTCGAGGATCGCATTGATGGTAGCTGCGTCGAAATTGTTGAGTGGTGCGCTGCAGATAGCGAAATCGAA
This sequence comes from Acidobacteriota bacterium, assembly GCA_002722645.1. GTDB lineage: Bacteria > Acidobacteriota > UBA890 > UBA890 > UBA890 > UBA890. The sequence goes on along the minus strand of PBML01000049.1, from coordinate 32,458 downwards.
GCGATCACCTTTTGTCAGTTCCTGTGCGGGAGCGTGGTGGATACGGATTTGATCGGCAACTGGTGCCAGGACTTTGTCCCGGTGAATAGCGCCACCCAGGTATTGGACAAACTCTGCGTTGATCTCGTAGCAGTCGAGTTTGTCCTGCGGCCCCATACAGGTGCAGATAGCACGGGTGATAGCCCCAGTTCCGGGACCGATTTCCAGGATACGAACTGGGGTAATAGCATCAGTAATGCGAAATCGTCGTAACGGTGCTGCCATAGCTTCCGCCAGGTACCGGGATGATGACTGTATGGCCCCCNTTTGTTCAAAATTGCTGCGTGCCTGGGTGAAAAAAGTGAAACGTTCGGAAATGCTCATATCGAAATAGCCTATCTTGAGCGATACTCGGTAGCAGCCTGGTCTTTGGGGCTATTGACTTGTGGTGCTGTGAGCGAGATAAGGGGTCACGGAGAGGTTCTGTTTCACAGGAGGGGTGGGAAACCTGGATGGCAAAGCGAAAGGCTACACGAAAAAAGAAACCCGAATCTTCGCGNAAGAAAACGAAGAAGGGTGTGACTAAACAAAAAAGGNCAAAAAAGACACGANGTGTTGCGCCAGCGAGTGGTAGAGCAGCGAAGAAGAAGGCTGTTAAGAAGAAGCCATCGAAAAAGAAAGTTNCCAAGGTGTTGACATCCGGCAAAAAAGCCAAAAAAAGGGCGAGGGCAAGGGCGAGGGCTAGGTCGAAGGAGCCTGGTTTGCCACTCAAAGAAGTACGAGCGCGCCTTGGCCTGATCGCTCCTCAACTCNCGGAGTTGAGCTGGCTCGATGGTATCTACATTTATGGGTCAGAATTGCTGAAGGAACCTCGACTTAAACGCATCAACTTCATCATTGTCTATCGGGGCTTGCGGAGTGCGTCGCGTTTGGAGGCCGCTGAGGCAGAACTTCGCATGCTGATCACGGCGGTTCTTCCTGTAGAATTCAATTTGAGCACCGGCACTCCCGTGATAGGCCGGCTCTTCGCTGAAGGGAACCCTGCAGTGCAGGCTCACCTTGGCTACGCTGAACCAATTTTTGATCGGGACAACTGATCCTTCAGATGAGTCCGGTTCCGGTAAGCCCGAGGAGGGTATTCGGTGTCGAGTTCAGTGGTGCTCGCGACGCTGGGCGACACATCTGGATTTGCCGGGCCCACCCAGGAAATAATGGGATTCGCGTCGAAAGTATTGACCCACTCAGCGAGCTGCCCGGAGGAGTCATTGAGCGGGAAGTTGCGTTGCAGGCACTGGTGCAAAAGGTAACCGAATCGTCACGTTCGGCATGGGGGTTGGATTTTTCCTTCGGTCTTCCCAAAGCGGTTCTCGATGTGCTTGCTCCTGGTGTTTCGGATTATACGGACCAGCTTCGAGTGATGGTTAGTTTGGGAAAGGCTGGCACGTTGCTCGAGCAATGCACTGAGGTATCGCCTAGCGTCGAGCTTCGTCGGAGGACCGACGATGAAACGTCGACGCCGTTTTCTCCTTACAATCAACGTACCTATAAGCAGACCTTCCATGGTCTCACTGAAGTCTTGCGGCCACTACGTTCCCTGCCAGAGGTGGCTGTATTGCCGTTCGATGCACTTCCGCAAACTGATCGGCAGAGTGGTGATCGACTCCCCTTCAACCGTGTCGCATCGGCTGATATGCCACACATCTACGTAATGGAGGTGTGTCCAGCATCAGTACTGGCCAAGCTTGGTTACCCAACACATGGCTACAGAGGCGGGAACGAACCAGAGGCTAAAGCACGACAAAAAATGCTGCGCCGACTGATCAGAGATGGCTTGGTGCGGCCGATGACGCGTGCTCAAAAAGGCCGTGTGATCGAAAATAAGCAAGGTGCCGCACTCGATGCGGTCTTCGCGGCGGTAGGTGCTTGGCGAGGCACCCGAGACTATGACCATGCAGCCTTGCGAGCCGACCCCATGTATGGGCTCGAGGGCTTTGTGTACACCTGAAGTGAATCCTCGACTACACACTCAAGTAACTGGCTCGGGGCGTCCGATCGTGATTCAGGCACCAGCCTGGGGGCCAAGCAGCGATTATCTTCGGCTGACGCTTGCTCCGTTGCTCAAAAACGTCCAGGTGATTACTTTCGACCCGCGCAACGTGGGGCGATCGCAGAGCGTAGGGGAGGACGACGCGCAGGCCACCGAGAAGCTGGTCGATGATCTTGAAGCGTTGCGTGTAGATCTCGGACTCAAGCGCTTCGTATTAATTGGCCATTCCCACGGGGGCTTTATTTCGATGGGCTACGCAGTGCGGCATGGTCGATACCTTGACGGGCTGGTCCTGCTTAACACGACGCTGAGACACGATATCGGTGCCGACGAAGCGGAAATTATCTTAAGTGCCCTGGAAACAGAACCTGGACGTCGTGACGCCGTGGCCCTGTTTCGTGAAACCGGTGGCAGGTTGGGTACCGTTGAAAACGATCTCGACCTTGCTCAGAAGATGCGACGGCTCTTGCCAGTCTACTTCTACGATATGGAAGCAATGCGCCGGTTTAGTGCACGCGCACGATCGGCGAGACCACCTTCCTCAGGGGCACTGGCTCGCGTTCCCAAGGATCTGGAGCCATGGGTTGAGGATGGGTTGCCTAGTGTTGACGTCCCGACTCTCGTCATCACTGGGGCGCACGATGCTTCGACGCCGCCACCAGCATCTCGGTACATCACCGATTTAATTCGGGGGGCGCAGTTGGAAATCTTTGGGCACTCCGGACATCACCCATGGGTAGAGCAGCCGGAATTGTTCCGGCGAATGCTGCAGGCGTTTTTCACTGGCCTCGATATTGACTCCGGTAGTTGAGCTTAAAGATCAGTCGATACACTCAGTGAGTCGATGTAGGATTGTGGTATGAGCAAAACAGTCGAAAAAAGCCAAACCGCACGCATCAACGAAAAGCATCAGAAACACATCTTCAACGCGGTTTTCAACTACTACGAAACGCCGCTTCCTTTGCAGCGGGGAAGGGGCGTTCATCTTTATGATTTCGATGGCCGCGAATATCTCGATTTCTTCGCTGGCATCGTCACGGTCAACGTGGGGCATTGCCACCCGAAGGTCACTGCGGCTATCCAAGAACAGGCGGCAACCTTGGCCCACACGTCGACCCTCTATCCGACAGCACCGATCGTTGAGTTGGCGGAAAAGCTTGCCGAGATTACTCCTGGCGATCTTAATCGGACCTTTTTCACGACCAGTGGNACCGAAGCAAACGAAACTGCAGTGTTACTCGCNCAGCTNGCAACTGGGNCACAGACCATTGTTGCCTTGCGCCATTCGTATAGNGGACGTTCGTCGGTGGCACGGTCNCTGTCGGGCCAAGCNCCCTGGAANATGCAACCTAACCAGATCGCCTCTATCGTCCATGCNCCCGCGCCNTATTGTTACCGCTGNCCGTTCAAGCTCACNTATCCTGANTGTGGCNTTGCCTGTGCGGAAGACCTTGANGAGCTAATTGNCACTTCGACNCCNGGTGTTGTTGCTGGTTTTCTNGCCGAAACNATCCTCGGTGCNGGGGGCTTCATTGTNCCGCCTNAGGAGTACTTCCCGATCGCNGTTGANATCATTCGCCGNCANGGTGGGCTGTTTATTGCNGACGANGTACAGACGGGNTTTGGGCGTACCGGTGGNGCNTGGTTCGGAATTGAACATACTGGTGTNGAGCCTGACATCATCACCATGGCNAAGGGCATTGCAAACGGCGCGCCTCTNGGTGCCACGATCACNCGTGATGATCTNGCCGACANGTTNANCCCTGGGCTNAGCATATCGACGTTTGGCGGAAGCCCCTTGGCCTCGGCAGCTTCGTATGCATCGATCTCGGTGATCGAAGAGGAAGGTCTTCTCGATAACGCCGCTCAGGTTGGTACCCACTTGAGCCAGCGGCTCAAGGAGTTAAAGGAGCGTTTCCAGGTAATCGGTGACGTTCGCGGTATGGGCTTAATGCAGGCGATCGAGCTAGTCAAGAACCGCGAAACTAAGGAGCCAGCGCCTGACGTTGCGGTACAGCTCATGGAAGAGACGAAGGCACGGGGCCTATTGATTGGCAAGGGAGGTCTCTACGGCAACGTTCTTCGTCTCGGGCCGCCTCTGAATATCACGACGGAGCAGATAGACCAGGGCGTCGATTCGCTGATCGCTAGCTTCGCGGGGCTCGAATAGGCTTCTCGCGCGATTAGCAGCATTTATTACCATGACAAGAATCTCCCTTAGAACGGCAAGTNCGGGAAGTTGAATTTAGGACACTGGAGAGGCCGGTTGCGGAGTGTGGAACGGGTATTCCGGAAAGAAGTAAAACTGAGGTGTAACTTCGGAGTTACAAGGTCCCGTTTGGTCGCACGACCAACCGGATATACAGCCATAGAAGCAAAACGATTACGAATGGGCTTCCGACGATGAGCCAGATTGGATTCACCAGGATCCCAAACAGCAAGGTAATCACTCCAGCTACTAACACCAGGCCCACGGTCCATGGAGGGTGCGGAAAGGAATTCGGAGCCGGTTTATCTGCGTTGTCCCGATCGTTCCCTGGAACTTGCGTACTGAGTCGCGCCACTGTACGTGTTGCCGTGGGCCCGTCGAACCAATTCCCGATCATAGGGTTACCTCATGGATATTCATGGCGCCGGATTCTAGCAGGGTTACGCATAAGTCCGAGGCGATCCGACGCATCGTAAACGGCTATTTCCGGCCAGTTACGTACTTCTGAAAAAAGATGCTCGAGATCTGGCACAATCCGCGTTGTTCGAAAAGCCGGCAAACCTTGGAAATCATCAAGCAGGCTGGTGCTGAGGTCAGGGTTCGCCTTTATATAGATGATGTGCCTTCCATGACCGAACTCGAGCAGGTATTGGAAGCTCTGGAAGTGGATCCGGCGGCCTTGGTGCGCATTGGCGAACCGGTTGCCAAACATCTCAAATTGAAATCTCGAGCGCTGAGTCGCTTGGAATGGCTCAGAGTTCTGGTAGCGAACCCGATCCTCATCGAGCGCCCTATCGTGATTCGTGACGATGGCCGCGCTATCGTCGGTCGACCACCTGAAAATGTGCACGATCTCCTCTGACAGCAGTCGTGGGCCATCGAGAATAACTTCAACTTGTTCGGGTAGTTCCGAACACAATTCTGTTGCTTGAGATTAGCCAACTCAGAGTGCGTAACGTGCAACATTGAGATCCTAGGTCGTCACACCATGTCTTTCGGTGTTGGCTGGTCGTGGCCCTTGATTGTGTGCGGGTAGTATGGAGCCTCAATCTGTGCAATCTCGTCTTCGGAAAGTTCGACATCGAGGGCCGAGCAGGCGGCTTCAATGTGCTCAACCTTGGTCGAACCAATGATCGGTGATGTGACACCGGGCATGGACAAGATCCAGGCGAGTGCCAATGCTGCCGGCGCTTCACCACGTTCGGCGGCAAATTCGAGCAGGTTGTCGACGACAGCGAAGTCCTCCTCGAGGAAGTACCAATCCTGAGCAAAAGGGTCGTTGTTGGCGCGTCGCGTTGGCCCCTTTTCGTCACGCGATCGATTTCCAGTGAGGAAGCCTCTTGCTAACGGGCTCCACGGGATCAAACCGACACCCTGGTCGAGGCACAATGGAATCATCTCGCGCTCTTCCTCGCGATAGACGAGGTTGTAGTGATTTTGCATCGAGACGAATTTATGCCAACCGTTCTCGCCGGCCGTGTATAGGGCTTTGGAAAATTGCCACGCTGCCATGCTGCTTGCTCCTAAGTAACGTACCTTGCCAGCACGAACCAACGAATCGAGAGCTTCAAGTGTCTCTTCGATTGGTGTCGACTCGTCCCAGCGGTGTATCTGATACAAATCGATATGGTCCAGACCGAGGCGTCGGAGCGAATCGTCGCAGGCCGCTAGGATATGTTTACGTGACAGCCCCCCGACGTTGTGAGGGCGGTCCTGGCTATACTGTGCCATTCCTTCTGAGGTAAGGGGGAAGAACACCTTGGTTGCGAGAACGTATTCGTCTCGCGGTGCCAGCTCGCGTAGTAGCTTTCCTGTGACTTTTTCGCTGGCACCGTTGGAATACATGTCCGCTGTATCAAAGAAATTGATCCCGGCTTCGATGGCAGTCCGGAAGTGTGGTCGCGCTTCTTCTTCGTCGAGGATCCAAGGGCGCCAATTCGAATCGCCATAGGACATGCAACCAAGGCAGATGCGCGAGACTTCGAGTCCCGTTTCCCCAAGTTTTTTGTAGTCCATCTGTTCGGTTCCTGGTGAAAACTGGTAAAGGTACTAGTGGGATGTGTAGAGAATTTATCTGCTGACGACAGTCTTGAGATCCTACCCTGTAAGGCTGCTCAAGGTGGGTGAGGCTCCATTGTGGTCGCTTAAACTCCAGTTCAAAGGCGTTGGCCTGGACTTTGCTGACACCAGGTCCACACTAGGCTGGCTAAAAGTCCGCCATTCAGATAGCGCTACATGACAGTGGTCGAGCGGCTTGGTTTAGCCCCTTGACTACCCTCGCCCAACCGCTTTGAATGGAGCCNTGCGCCCAGCAGAGGTGGTCACCTCGCGGCCGCGTTCTCCACATTTTTTCTCCAACCCAGGAAACCCACCCATGAGACTCCCGATCGGAACACGGCTCTCCGTGACCCTCGCCGCAGCCCTCATCACCCTGGCGCTGACGGTCCCTGCGGCCCACGCCCAGACCAACTGCGAGCTGCAGCGTTGCCAGCCCGAGACCGGTCACCCTCTGGGCAGGCCGGGCACCGATAACATCGTGGTGATCTCCCACGTACCGCTGCCGGGTGAGCGCTTCAGCCACGCCGACATCGACGTCGAGCANGAGATAGCCCGGCCCTTCGTGTACATCGCTCAGCGCTTCGGCGAGTCTGGCTTCTACGCCCTCAGCATCGANGACCCGGCACGGCCGCGGATCCTCTACCGCTGGACCATCGACAANCCTGACCTCCANGTGGGCAGCGGCGGGCTCGANCCGCGCTACGCCAAAGTGGGTAACCGCTACTACCTCGTGCTCTCGTTCCAGTTCGCNCAGGGCGGCCCCGATGCCGACCTCGGGGCGAAGGTCTTCGACGTCACCGGCCTACCGGATCCGTCGACCGTCCGGGAGGTCGCCGATCTGCGCGTGCCTGATCATGTCGGCGGCTTCCACAACATCTACACTTACAAGCACTCCGACGGCCGAGCATTGCTGTTCGCCGCGACGATGTCCGAGGACATTTACGTCTACGACCTGGCCCTGGTGGCCGGCGGCAACACCGAGCCCGTCGCCCGCATCCCGGTACCATCTCCGGANGATCGGCGCACCCGACAGTGGCACGACATGTACGTCGGCTACCATCCGGATTCGGATCAAGATCGTTTCTACGGNGCCGGCACCGGCGGCTACCACGTTTTCAACATCACCACCGTGGAGGACCCGGAGCTGTTGACTTCCGTGATCAACATCCCCGGCGTCCGCGACGGTCATACCTTCACCCCGACCCCCGATGGCAAGTTCGCTCTCGGGATCTCCGAGCCCACCTATCAGCACGCCCCCATCCGGACGTTCGACCTGCGCCCCGGGGTGGAGGGTGGCCAGCGCGCCATCACGGGCTCCGGCATCGGCGCCTGGGTGGCGAAGTTTGACGGTGCCACCCACAACCATGAGATCCGCTGGCCCTACGCGTTCATTTCGGGTCAGGACGACGGCCTGCAGATCATCAACATCATGGATCCGACCGATCCCTACACCCAGGCTTACTACATTACCCGTGAGGGACCAATGCTCTACGGGCCCGAGACCCCGTACGCTACTCGGGGCTTCCAGTACGGCGGCGTTTGGGGCGTCGACGTCCGCAANGCCGACGGCCTGATCGTGGTNAGCGACTCCACCTCCGGCTTCTGGGCCTTCCNGATGGAAGGATTTTACGGNTGGAACGGTAACGCCTGGAACATGCCCAACGTCTCAAGCGCCCAGGACTGGGACAACGGCCCGGTGGTGCAGGCATCGCGTCGGCCTTACTGAGAGCGGCAAACAGAGTTGCCATTGAGACCATGCTGGCNAACGATTAGCGTTGGGCGATCGACGACCTTCCGGGGGCGTCACGACTCACCGAATCCGGAGCACGACCAGCGAGTGACCGCCCCAATTTTACGGGCACCACGCTCATGGATTTATGAGCCAACCGCCCCGGCTGCGAGCGTATCCAATCAGCAATTCAACGCTGCGGTTGTAGCTCAAGATACCTCCCGGCACCCGATTGGTTCTTAAATAGGCATTGTTCATCGAACGGGTAGTGCGACTCGCATGCCCCTCGAACTGTTGCCAATATGCATTCGCGGCTCGGATATCGCGTTGTACGCCGGGTAACCGCTGGCGCACAAGCTCGCGGGCATGGTCGGTGTCGTAACCTGATAACGCTGACAGAAGCTGACGTTGAGCGAAAACATATGCCGAATAGCGAGGGTAAGATTCGTCGGATAGTGAGGCCGCAAGGTAGCCGGCGAAATTGGCTTCATCCTCGCGTGCGAAACCACGTTGGTGTGACATCTCGTGAGCGATCACCTGCGGCGTACTAACGTCGGGTGTGCCCCGGTTGTAGTTCGCCTCGCCGGTCCACGGAAAATAGAAACCTGAGGTTTGCCCATAGTCGAGTACTAGGGATGCCCAGGATCTTTTGGGATTACCGAACCCGAGCAGTGCCGACCGAGGCAAGCTGAGGATCCCTTCGGCGGATTTCCAGCAAGTAGATAGTTGTTCGACAAGCGTGGCATGTTGTGGGCCAGTGGTAGGTTGTCCCAAGTCTTCGCTGCCCGTGATACTTACGTATTCAAAGTTGGCTGCATTGATCATTTCTTGTGCCAACCGTGCCAGTTCCTCTACTTGGGCATGGGAACCGTTCCACTGCTGACGAACCTCAAGGGAAGGGCGAGCGTAGTTAAACCCCCACAGTAGGTAGAAGGTTGTAACTACTATGCCGACATCGGCACCAAGACGCAGAACACCAGCTGCAACGGCGTTAGAGAATTGGCGGTCGTCGTTCCGGACTTGGCTAAAGCCCTTGATGACCCCGGATAGTTGGCGGACAACGAAAACGACGACCAGAATTTCGGCCAGGGAAACCGGAATAATGCCGGAGATATTCGACAGTAGTGAAGCAAACAGCGGGCCGATACCCCTACCGTAAATCGTCTCTGTGAAACCAGGAGCCATCATCAGGAGTCGAAACAGGCCAAATGTGACGACACCGGTACCCGCAAGAGCTAGCCGTGACCGCCAATGGAGCCCATGTTCCATCACTGTAGACATGCCGAGAATTCCAACAACGGCTAGCGGCGAGGCCAGAAGAACCCTTCGCGTGCCCGGAACTCGTCGACGTCGTTACGGTTAATTTCGATCTTAATCTCGTTCCATTCCGGTTCGGCGTCCGACGCGGCAGGGTCCATGGTAAAGCCGAGTACGTAGCGCAGACGAGTGTCCTTGAGTACCTCGAGAAACCCGAGGCCCATGTCGCTGCCAAAGAAGGGAATGCCTCCCGTATCGCGAGCTAAAGCATTAAGGGGATCCTGGAGAGTGGACCGGCCAGTGAAGCGAGTGACGACTGGCGGTATACGGTCCGCCGTGGCTTCCATGAATGCTGCCTGCCCGAGCGTGCCCAGAGAATAAATCGTGCAGCGACATTTCTGCATGACGTCTATCAGACTGGTGACGTCCTGCCCAAGATCGGTTCGCAGGGTTCGGACCTCCATCGGGTTGAGCGACGGGGAGTAACTAGCGTACTCGACAAGAGTTGAATAGTGGATACTACCCGGCTGGCGTTCGAACCCTGATGACAACAGCACTACGTATTTTTGTCGGTCATAGGGGTCGCCCAGATCGAGCATGTCACCGATCTGTGTAAGTGCTGACATGATCCGCTCAGCATTGATACTCGCTTCGATCGACCAGCGACCAAGTTGACCCTCTGCCATCCTCATTTTCAAAGATTCCCANTCGGCTTCCTCAGTTACACACTCCCCGAAACGTGGAACCATGAATGTTTCGCACGCTCCAATGCCGCCGCCTCCGGGTTCGTCGCTTGGCGTTGGCGCGCACATTCCGTTATCGCACAGGATCTCGGCAAGGTCGCGAAAGGATTGTTCACGGTCGACGACGGCGAAAGAGTTNCCGACCTGTGCTTCCAGGGTTTCTGCAACGATCTCGTGATCGATTGTGAAGTCGTGTGTCACACGGGGCATGCCCGTATTGCTNATAGTGACGAGGGCTAGTCGGTCATCAACTTGGATACCNGCACGTACGAACTCGGTAACGTCCAGCAATATCCGTTCCCAATCCTGCGGGCTNGTGGTAAGCATGTCGGCGACNAGAACGAAATTGCGNGGCGCGGCTACCATCTTTTCTGGAACACCCTCTGGCAGATNATCAAGAAACAACGATGGTTCAGGGTTCCCCTCAAGCCTCAGAAAACTTGGCGTTACCGGTATGTCGTTGCGTGTAATGATGATGTCGTCGAGCGTTAGGTCAGTGACGAAGTTCTCGTCATCGTCCCAGGCACTGATGTCTACTGTCACCATGTTGACTTCCGCGCCAAAAGCAGCCTGAAACTGGGATGGGTCAAATGGGACCCCTAGCGTTCCGGTACGTCCAGCTGGGCCACTCGCACCTCCGCTGGCGCTGGCCAGTTCACTCAATGCAAGATTTGGATCCACCGGTGTTAACTCGTCAGCGAAGGCTANGTCAACGACCCATTGGCTCAANGCCTCTTCGGTNATCTCACTGTCAATAGCNGTAAGGATGTTGCGCCAGGGCTGCCAGTTAGCCGGTACCATGTTNGACAAGATGTGGGCCATGGCGCTCATCAGCAGTCGAGGATGAAGAGTTGCCGGCAATCCTTGTTCTTCCATGAGTACCGCCAGCCGTACACGTAAGTCGAAGATGCGACTGTAGAGTAGAGGGTCGGCGACCTCATCACCGGCCTCCCCGTAAGGCACTGCAGCTGGTGTCATGAGGCCAAGATAGTCGCCGCGTCTTGATTGAGGCATCCCGACTATTTGATCAATGAGCCATCGAGCTTCTAAGGGCGCGTCGGCATCATAGTTGTCGAGGCCAAGCGTTAGCAGGTAGCGGTTACCATCGCTGACCAGGTGCAGAGCGGTGTCCTCATTTCCAGCAGTGACCGCGTCAATAAAGCTCTGCAACTCATGTGGATGCATTAGCCGACGTAACGAAGTGATAAGTTTCGGCGGTGTGCTAGTGCGGTCTGCCGTGACCCAGAACGAAGGCGTCATATACGGGTCGCGCGCCGCGACCGCGTCGCGTATCCAGGCTATGGCTAGTGTATGGCGCCGGACAATGACGCGCTGGGCTTCTGGTGTTATCGAGGGTAAGTGGATGTAGGGAAAAGTTGCTGCCCAAGTCTCAGCTGCAATCGGATCGCGCGGTGCGCCCGAAGCGATCAGGTCCTCTATGTTCCACCGACTCAGGGTGTCCGCTGCGCCGAAAAGACTGTTGTGCAGTCGCGAACCCTCGTCAAGAATCCAACTCTCGGCTGTTGCGGCCCACGGGCCAAACAGATCTTCAGATCCCTGCCCACGGAGTTCGGCGATGATTAGGCGGTGTAACCAGGCGATATGTCCCTGTTGATAGGTGAAACTGCTCGGGTCTCCCATGTGAAGTGCGTAGACAATTCCAACCAGCGCATCCCCTAGGTAAACATTGAGTGCGTTCCGGAAGTCTTCGATGGTGGTCGGGAGAGCCGAACCGCCGCGCAGCTGGCCGACGAGAATCGCAGCGCGATCGAATAACTGGTCACGTGCCACGGTCACCGGGAGCGCATCGGTTACTTCTTCGTCTCCGATGTTGGGTGGCATCTGAGCCTTGACCGCAGAGACGATTGTTTCGATTTCGTTGGCATATCTGAGTTCGGTTGGCTTAGTTTCGAGATCAGCTGCGATCTCGTCGAGTCGAAAGAGGCTTTCGAAAGCTGGTTGCTGCTGCACCAGGAGGTGAGTGTGCATGCGGCGACCCTGCATTGCTGCTGGAAGGAAGTTGTAGTCGATCCCGTCGACCTCAAGCTCGGAGATACCGATCCGTCCGACAAGAGCAGTCACGACGACGCTTCGAAGGTCCTGCGGATTACCGGGCCATCCGTTCGCCTGGAGACCACGCGCCATCGCTGGAACTAGCTCCTTGCGCCAAAATTCGGTAACCGCTGCCCCGTATCCGTGACTTGCCCAACTACTGTTTCGGGATGCGTAGGTGATTGGTAGTTCCGAGAAGTTCGACAGCAAGGCGTCGCGATCCACTTCTGTGAGGAGATCGTTTAGTAGTAACTTGTGCATGAGCAACATCGTTGCCTGTAATTGTCTAATGGCATCAATGCGCGCCCCTTCCCGCTCAATTCCGTCCACCTGTTGCAGATGGTGGATTAGCTGCTCAACGCTGCCTACCGGCAGCGGTGTGGGGATAACAAAAAAACCATAAGCGCGACCGAAACGGCGATAGTTGCGGTACAGCAAAGGAATCGCCCGCCGTATCGATGTGATGGGCTGGTAGCGAATCGCTGAGGATACTGCCAAGTATTTACGGATCGAGGTAGGTTCATCATCCCCGGGCGCGGACTCAGCCAGGATCTTGGTAAGCAAGCGCGCGTCGACAACAGCCCCATACTCGAGATTGGTTGTAAAACGCGCGAGCAAAGCATCGAGTTCGCTGTCAGTCTCAAGCAGGTCGTCGTCGTTAAGAGCTGCCAGCCAGACATTGGCGCCGCCTGGCCAGGCGATGCCAACGTTGCCTTCCAACATCCGCAAGTTGACGAAAAGCTCGCCCGTATCCTCAGGCCACCGTATCGGTTGTCCGAAGTCAGGAGAACGAATCGCACCATACAGTGTTCTTGCCCAAGTGCCCCTCTGCTCCGCGTTTGCGTGATTTAGTGTGAGGAGGTAAGCGGCTCGGTCTTCGGGTACCAGTGCNAGCGATCTCCATAGGTGAGCGGGCCGGCCGTCATCTTTGGTCAACAGGGTAGTAATAAGTTCGGTGGTNTCAGTCCATTCGCCAACGATTGCTTCCCACGAGTCACGATTGCCNCCTGGCAGGTGGAGCTGATCGTTCTCAACGCGCAGATACGGTGCTAGCTGAAGGAAACCACTGGCAACCTCTGCCTTTCGGTGCAGCGCATCCAAGCCGACTTTGTCGAATAACCAATCACGGGTTGTGCGATCGAGCGACCCGTAACCTGCCAGGATCTTGAGGGCCTCACTGTCACTGATGAGAGCACTGAAAAGCGCATCACCNCTGAGATCNTTTNCAAATANCTCNNTGNTCCAAGCTTTNGNNCCGAAAACTAACGGCGTNTNNTCGTCTTNAATGTTCAACAGAATNGGTTCNCCNGCCGCCCACAGACGNGANTACAATGGAACCGAAATTCCCATNTGGCCAAGCATCTGGCGTTGNCGNGCCTGTCGATCACCGACTCGTCGTTGGAGCTGNATACGNTCGGTATTGTCCAGNACTCGAAAACCNAGNAANTCNAGCAAATCTNCCGCTTTGGCGTAGGCAGCCGTNCCTTGTTCAGCAAGNCTGGGTATGACCCCGGGGTANAGCTCATCCAGCTGNCTTGTGAACTCTTGCAACGANCGNAACTCCAGNACCATCTCGCCAACCTTCTCCGCATAGTCGANAANCATAGGNGCAGAAAGGAAACGGGCGAGTTCAACCAAGAAGTCTTGGTNACNGGNTTGATTTTGNGTTTGNNCAAGGCTCAACCGGGCAGCGGAGCTAATGAACCGCTTGCCCCCCGGNATCANGACCTCANCTCCCTGGGNNGCNGAGTGCNNTCTCATGACNGTGGCCTCAGCNGCCCTGGGGNCGGTCGCGAGGGTGGAGGAGGCAACAAGGACGATTNCGAGGCCCANNGTACANAAGATCCTTAAGGTCATTGTGNTCACTGGGTTGNGGTGCGGTCGTAACCAGGTTTGTGGCGCAGGNNNANACCTGGNCGAGAAACCTTAACGTCGATTTCGTGCCAACCACGAGTTAAGTNCGTNGGTCGATAGGAAACAAGGTANAGAGCACGCATCGCGACGGANATTNGCGTNAACACGNCATCCAATTTGTTCTTGTCGCGTTCNAAGAAAGCCTCGCCACCGGTTTGCTCNGCCATCTCTAANAGGATGTCTCGGAGGTCGCCGTCGCCAAGNGCTTCGCCTTGGCCAACGGCGAAGATNGTTACGCCACCGTTACGAACTTGATTCAGAACCTGNGTTAGNTCGTTGCGTGACTCGCGNTCATCNCCGTCGGTAAGAAGAAAAATNACTCTNCGTTCACGGGCGTCTTGCTGNCTGGCNATTTGTCGGTAGCCNTANAGCACNGCGTCATAAAGAGCTGTGCTNCCTTCCGGTTGGATTACTTGAGCAAACGAGGCAACGAGTTCGTGGACATTAGTAAACGGCGTATATGAAGTTACTCGGTCGTTAAACGCCATTANCTTGACTTGGTCATCGGGTCCGAGTTGGNTAAGGAACTTNCCCAAAGCCGCGATCGTTTCTTCCATCTTGTCCGCCATGCTGTTGCTCTGATCGACAAGGATGGAGATACGCAACGGTGCCTCGCCTCGGGCAAANTCGAGGATTTCTTGNGGCTCNCCNTTATCGGTGATCGACAACTCTCCGACNCCAAGGTCGGAGATGAATCGTTCATTGTTATCAATTGCCGCGAGATTAAGGNTCACTGCNGGAACTTCNGCAGTGAAGCGCATTCCAGGNANCCGAGTNACCATNTCTTCGATACGNGTTTCAACGCCAACANTGTCTTTNGCGACAACNCGNATGTNGATTGCGGTGGCCTCGNNNTCCAGAGGAATCACCCAGCGGTAAGGTGCTCGGGTGCGAACGCCGAGCTCGACATCGTCNACGAAGGCGTAAACACTNGNGATCGAGCGCCCCGGCATTGGGCGAACNAGTGCCTGAATTACAACCGGATCATCCAGCGGCAAATCGATGCGTGGGGTCACCAACTTTACCTCTGGACCCTGACCAGTTGGTGCCTGGGCAGCCAAGGGGCTGGCGAGCACAAGACAGATTAACGTGATTCCGCCGCTAACCCGCGATCGGATGAACCCACTCCTAACGCGTCGCATTAGACCTTCGGAAGCCAAGATTCGAATGTTGGAGGGGACAGTCGCAATGGTATCGGGGTGGAGCATCGCAAGCTACCGGTGGACGATCAATCCAGTTATGGTCAAGACACGATTTTAGACTCTAGAGGATGCAAAAGGAGCACTGAGTTGTCTGAGTTTGAGCTTTCAGAAGAGCGCATGCGCGCCATCGTCGATGAAGCGATGGAACGTATCGTAGATTTCATTGGCACACTCCCCGAGCAGCCGTCCAATCAACTCGATGGAGCCGAAAAGGCTGCGCGGTTGTTGATCGAGCCGTTGCCCGAAGAAGGTGAGCCTTATGAAGGTCTTCTGGAGCGGCTATTTGACGAGGTCATTCCCTTCGGGTTCAACGCTGCTGGTCCTGGCTATCTCGCATACATTCCTGCTGGCGGCCTCTTCCAGTCTGCACTGGGAGATTTCATCGCTAAGTCGGTGAATCGCTTCACAAGCATCTGGATCCCCGCGCCCGGCTTGGCTCAAATCGAGGCGGTTGTTGTTCGCTGGTTCTGTGAGGTCATGGGTTATCCAGATGACGCGCTCGGCCTCTTAACCACCGGTGGCTCGATGGCTAACTTCACAGCGGTCTTCACGGCGCGTCGGGAACGCCTCGAAGAGGACTTTCTTCGTGGCAGCATCTACGTATCAGACCAGGTGCACCACTCGATCCAAAAGGCCGCAATGCTCGCGGGGTTTCCTCTCTCCAGTGTACGGGTCGTTAGCAGTGATAGTGACTACCGCATGCGTTTGGATGAACTAGACGAACTAATCGAGGCTGATCGTGTCGACGGATGGCAACCGTTCTTTGTCGTAGGCAGTGCCGGCACAGTAAATACTGGGGCGGTCGACGATCTAGCGGGGATTGCTGCGATCGCTGCCGCTCAAGGTCTTTGGTTTCACGTTGATGCCGCGTACGGTGGGTTCTTTATGCTCACCAAGAGAGGACGCGATGTGCTTAAGGGGATCGAGCTGACCGATTCGATGTCGTTAGATCCCCATAAATCATTATTTATCCCCTATGGTACGGGTTCGCTGCTGGTGCGTGACCGTGAAACACTGGCGCGCGCGCACGCTACCGAGGCAGATTACCTGCCAACTTTGCGGGACGATCCTGATTTCGTTGACTTCAGTGAGATCTCGCCGGAGTTGTCACGCGGTCATCGTGGGCTGCGCATTTGGCTACCGCTCAAGATGCACGGTGCCGGAGCGTTCCGTCGTCAGCTCGACGAAAAACTCGACCTTGCCCAATGGATCACTGAGCAACTTCGCGGGATCGAAGGCATCGAGATTGTTGCGGACCCGCAGCTGTCGTTGGTGGCTTTCCGGCTGGTGCACCCTGGTCTCAGCGACGGCGAACTCAACGACCTTAACCGACGTTTCCTGCAGGCGGTTAACGATCGTCAAAGGATCTTCATTAGCCACGGGATCGTAGGCGGCAAGTATGTTCTCCGCATCTGTGCGCTGTCGTTCCGTACCCACATGTCAACCATGGAGATAGCGCTCGCGGACATTCGTTCGGTGGTTGACGAGTTGGCCGAGAATTAGCACTGAAGTTCTTCCATGCGAGCCAAGACAACACCTTCCGCGTTCATTCATAGGCTGCGAATCCTTATGAATAAAGGGTTATAGGCGTTTTGATGATCTGAGGCGAGGCTAGAAACCGTCAGTATTCAGAAGGGTGTAAAAGGCGGATATAAGCATTGGGCCAGTTGCGGAACTCTCTTTCAAGCAGCAACAGCTTACCGCTGTTGTCGATGTACAAGTCTTCACCAGAGTCAGACGACTCGAGTTTGATCGCCTCGTACGTTCGGTCGCCAATCAGAATCTCTTCGACGTCCTTGAACTCCAGCTTGCCGCGCACGACGTCGCTGCGGCGGACACCTCCTGGATAGCCACGCCGCCGGCGCCGCCGTGTCTGTTGGCGACCGACTCGGTTGGGTCTAAGCGACAAGAATTCCATTTCGGTAAGGCTGAGTGCTTGAAAAATTGCTCCAGGAATCGTGATCAGCGCCGGATTTTCTGTTTCAGAGATGAACACGCCGGAGGGGACGTTGCGGTTGAGAGCCTCGTGCTCGGGGAGACTAAAGTTGAAACTACTTTCGTCTACGCCCTCCGGGGCACGGAACAGGTAGGCGCTGCCGAGCCAACGCAGGCGCCCACGCTTGTTGACGAAGTCGGTGTCGGATTCTTCCTCTGGGCTACCACCGTAACGCACCTCGACTGGGAAGCCGTAGTGATTGACGGTTACCGACATGGTGGCGCGAAGGCCGTCCATGTAGTCGCGGTTGCTTGGATTGATCAAGGACAGCTCGCGACTGTAGATGAAGGTATACAGCGGCATCCCGGTGTCAGCACTGGAAATTTCGTCTAGACGCATCGTCCACAGCTCGAATTCGCCGACACGCAAGATGCGGTCCGGACCGCGTACGTAGCGTCGTTCCTCGCCAAGTCTGAAACCGAATGCGTCATGCTGCGGAGCGATGACCTCGCCACGGTACTCGGGGCGTTTTTGTTGCTGTTTCTCTGCCGTCGATGGGATCACTGTCGTTGCAGCGAGCGAGCTCATGGCGACCGCAATTAGGGTGACGGCTTGTTTCTGGAGTTGGTGCATACAGTCGTTCCACAAGCTACGGGACCCAATCGCCCAAATGAGAAGAGGGCAAGACAACCGGATTCTAGTTTGCTTTTAAGTGGCATCAAAGAGGGTGCTTGTTTGACTCCAGATCTTCCAGATTAAAAGTGCAAGTGGAGGGGTGCGGTCTCGCCGACGCGTACGCGATACGCTTACTGCTTATGGAAACCCCCAGGCCAACACCCGAGGAAATAATCGCAGCAGGTGAAGCGATTATGGCCGCAGCATCAAACTGCGCGCTGATCACAATTGGACCCGATCGGGTGCCACAGGCTCGTATGATGAACCCATTTCCTCCGGAAGAGGGCCTCATTGTCTGGATGGCGACCGACCGGAATACTCGTAAGGTCACCGAGATGTATGCTGATCCGCGCGTTACGTTGATCTATTTTGACCAGACTGATCCTGGTTACGCGACCCTGGTTGGCAAGGTGCGGTTTGTCGACGATCTGGTGGAGAAAGAGGCTCGCTGGAAACCCGAGTGGTCGGCTTACTATCCAGACGGACAGTACGGGGAATCATACTTGTTGATCGAGTTTACTCCTCGTCGCCTTGAGGTCGTTAGTCTGCGCTTCGACATCGCCGCCGATCCTCTTGCCTGGAAAGCTGCTGTAGTTGAATTCGATGGTTGACGAATCAATTGTCTCTTGTATTGAAACGGCCACAGTGACCATCGTGGCAACCTTCATCTCACGAGAAAGCTAAAACTCGGACAGGCCCATCAACGCTCAGTTTGGGGCCGAGGAAACCTCCCGTCCCGCATTGCAGCATGGTAAGCGAAGCTCGCCATAACGACTGAGTTGATCATCAAGTCACGCGGCAGAAGCCGATCGTAAACGTCCATGTTGAAGTGGTGACTTCGGGCTCGGTAGTCGATGCGGTCTTGCAGGAACTGAAAGCCGGGAAGCCCGTTCCTGATAAAGGAGAGGTGATCGGTTCCGGTGTTGCTGAATTGGGAAATAGTCTCCATCTCGAACTCGTGGAACGGTGTCATCCAGGCCTCGAGTATGGGTGTCGCTTGGGTGTTGCCCTGGATGTGTACGCCGCGGAATTGGCCGGTGCCGTTGTCCATGTTGAAGTAGACAGAGAACCGATCGTAGTCCGGCATTGTTCCGTCCAGTGGGCTACCGAAGTGGTTTTGGATGTAGCCGCGAGAACCACTGTGGCCGATTTCTTCCTGGCTCCACAGGGCAACACGAATCGTTCGCCGGGGGCGAGCATCGATCGCCTTGAGAATGCGCATTGCCTCGAGTACGACGGATATGCCGCTGGCATTGTCACTGGCTCCAGTGCCGGAGTGCCATGAATCCAGGTGCGCCCCGATCATCACCACCTCGTCGGCCAGATCGCTGCCGGGAATCTCCCCGATGATGTTGAATCCCCTCTGGTCCGATTCATCAAATGCCACCCGGACATTCACGTCCATGGTCACCGCAATGCCACGCTCAAGAATCCGGTGGATGCGGTTGTAGTGTTCGGTGGCAACGGCGAGGGTGGGAAGGGCGTTCTCGATGCCCTCTCGGGTCCTGTTTTCGCGGGTCGTTGGAAGTCCGGTCGCGTACACGGTCCCATCGCTTCCAATGCTCGCCGTAAGAATGACCGCAGCCCCCTCTGACTTGTAGAACTCCTCGACCTCGGCATCAGAGATTCCCTCCCGTCGAAAGGTCGATTGCTCAGGCTGACCTCGTGAATGGCGGCGGATAAGGAGGTCAACACCTTCGGTCTCGAAAACGCCCAGCGACTCTTCGTCGTGCCGGAACGCGTCCTGCACAAACCGCGGACTTGTTGGCATCGGTGGTGTGGCCAGTACGATTGCACCATCGAGCCGACCGCGATACTGATTGAGGTCTTCGGGATTCCGAATCGTAGCGATTATTGCATTCGCCACAACCGGGCCCTGAGTCCCAGGGCTCCAGGCGAGTGGATAGGCAATCACCATTTGGTAATCGGGTGCCGTCATGTGAACAGAGGCACGCTCCACTTCCCACCCGACGGTCTCGTCGCCCCACGCCTCCTTCTCGACCCCGGATAGTCCGAACTCCGTCATGCGGGCCAGCGCCCACTCCTGCGCCTGCCGCATGTTGGGCGATCCAGTGAGGCGTGGACCGATTACGTCGGCGAGGTAGCCTGCGCTGTCCATCACATGCGAATTGTCGAATCCCTCGCTCCGTATACGGTCGACCACGTCCCAATAGACTGGCTCTTGCACTGCGGCTGGAGTAGAGAGAAGGGAAAGCACGGCGACGAAGCTCAGGCCCCCATACGATTTGGTCATGTGTTTTTGCCTCTTGGTCGCAAGTTAGTTGTCAAAGCGTTGCCACAGCTCCTCCACACCGAATTCATCCTATCCACCCGTGCGAATCGTGAGAGGGTTTCCAGCCGTCGAACTTGGGTCCACACCAGTCTCGCGTGTTACGTCGCGCCTTCCCCCGCGCGGAAACACAACTTCGACATCAACGCGACCGTGCCCCGGTAATCCGAAGTGAACGGGCGCCACGTTTTGGCTGTTGTACCCGGAACCGGAATCCACCACCTGGGCTCCGAGCAGTTCATTGGTGCCCGCTCGATAGACCCGGATCTCCGCCCCTGCCCGGGTCGCGTTCCCCTCCGCGTCGACCACCAGAACCTGGATCGAGGCGCCACCCTCGCCATCGTTACGGGAGTTCCGCATTACGTAATGCATCCCTGTAGGGGGGGCTCCGGTTAGCGAAAGATCCAGCGCGCCGTCCCCATCAAAATCCACCCATTGGGCGCCGTGGTCCGCGTTTAGTGTCAGCAGCTCGGGCGGTGTGACGTCTACGAAGCCATCTTCGGTGTTGCGAAGCAGGTAGTCTCGGTATTGCGTGTCGCCGGCGACAGTCCCATTCACGAACAGGTCTATCCGGCCGTCCAGATCGTAGTCACCGAAAACACAGGTGTCGTAGTGTGAATCGATTGCGACTCCTAGCTCACCGGCCACATTCCGGAACCGGCCATTGCCTTCATTGTGATAGAGAGCATTCGGCCCGTAGTTCGCCATAAATAGGTCCATCCAGCCGTCGGCGTCATAGTCCACTACGCAGGGCCGGACGGTGCCGTACGATTCGTCACCGATGCCGCGGCCACCATCGGCGATCCCTGCCTCGGCAGCCACGTCGGTGAACATGCCCTCGTGGTTGCGGAAGAGACCATTGGCGCCACCGTCCATGTTGGCCACAACCAGGTCAAGGTCCCCATCCTGCTCGTAGTCGAACCACAGGGCCCCGACCGTCCGTCGGGCATCGGCCACACCCACCGCGCCCGCTACATCCTGAAACTGGCCTCGGTCATTCCGGAAAAGGACGTTCTCCCGATCCCGCATCCCCAGAAAAAGATCCAGGTCCCCATCCCCATCGAAGTCCACCCAAGCCGCCTGGCGAGTGGTGCCTTCCTCCAGCCGCAGGCCGATATCCGACGCAACGTCAACGAAGCGATCCCCGTCGTTGCGAAGCAGGGCCGTGATCGCCTCATCCTCACCGCCCGTGAGACCGAGGAACATGTCGGGATCTCCGTCCAGGTCGAAATCTCCCCAGGCGGCGCTCCGTGTCCGGCGCGGGGTTGTCATCCCTAGCTCCTCCGACACGTTTACGAGGACACCGTTGTCATTTCGGTAGAGTCGATTCGGTTCGCCGTTGAAGCCCACGAAGAGATCGGAGTCTCCATCTCCATCGATGTCTGCCCAGGCGTTGGTGAAAGTCCCGCCGGCCCCCATCAGCTCCGCTTGAACGGCCGAGAAGTTAGGATCCGCGACCTGCTGGGGTGCCGGTTCCGGCGATTCGCTCTGTCCGCTGCAAGCGGACCCAAACACGCTCACAAGAATGACCAACGGCAGCCACACGAGGGGGTGACGCGTGCGGCGACTTGAACGACTATTCGCGGCCGACAGCCAGTTTGGATCGATCTCTAAACCATGCAGCTTGGGTTGCAGAACAACAATTCTACGGTTTTGAATGGTCAGCTTCTTTCGGTTGGTGCAGGGTAGTAAGACAGTTCTTCTTGTTGCATGGTGCGTCGGTAGTTAACGGCCACTGCATCAAAATTCAGGTGCAGTTCGTCAGCCAGATCAAACGGCACCATTTCGGGTCGCTGGGATAAAACGACCCGTTTATCTTGTGAAAAAATGGTGTTTTCAAATTCCTGAATCAGCCGTTCCGGTTCATCGAGGTCGTAGTTCCGGGCCACGATGCAGTATCCCCTGCAGGCGTCATGGGCGATTGGTTGGGAAACGAAGAAGTAGATCATGCCCTTTTCGTCCCCCCATCCCAACCAGAGCAGGATGGTGTAGGGGCAGTGTAATTCATAGCGGCTACGCCGTTCGGGCGTTTCTTTTTCTTCATTGGCAAAGATAGGAAAGTCTTCAGTATTAGTCGCCTCCGGCCGGACTAGCTCGTAATGCAGAACATGACCTTCTACCCGGACGGCATGATCTGGTACCAGTGGCCGGTCGACGTCGCCAAGTAGCCCCGGATGAACCCAGGGGAAGTGGCCGAAGTCAGTAAAGTTTTCTACCTGGCGGGAGGCATCACATTCCCACGCATAAGGACCGGTGTGGATGACTTGCCAGGTGTTGTCTTCCAATTCAGGGATGTCCGGCAAGGGATAGACAGGATCCGACAATGCTACCCATATCAGCCCATAGCGCTCCTGGCATTGATAGCTAACAAGGCGAGCTTTGACAGGGATATTAGTATTGGTCGCCTGAGGGATTAAGGTACAAGCGCCGCTGGGGTCATAGCGCCAACCGTGATAGGGACAAACGATACAGTCGTCTGCCAGATGCCCCAGAGACAGCGCGGTGCCGCGATGAATACAGAGGTCTTTCATAGCATGAGGCGCCCCGTCGGCTGTCCGCCAGATGACAATCATCTCTTGCAACAGTTTCGCTGCAAAAGGAGTTGAGCCATCTACCTCTTCGCTATAAGCGACCGGATGCCAGCAGCGAAACAGTTTGTCGGGAAGTTCTGGAGACATGGAATTTTCCTGAGGCTTCAATCCAAGAACGGTTTGCATATATCAATAACGTACCAAATGCATGATTGTCGTAGAGAATTGCTGCAAACCCTTGCTGTCATTGATGGTAGGGGATTCTGTACTTAGTTGCCAATCGCGTTTTGGTAAGTCCTTGGTAAGTCCCGCTCAGAAAACAGGGGTTTTCAGGGGGTTGCTCTTAGTCCCATCGGGACCAAAATCGCAGCGGGGCCAGCAGTGGAAGAATCCGCTTTTCTGCGGGAGCGATACCCCCCCTTTTGGACCGGGGGCGCGTGCTCTATATAAGGGGTGGGATTTCGGCTGTTGCCTATTTCCTAAAAATCTTAAAACCAAGTCCACAGCGTCCACAAAACATAGATAACCATGAGGACAGCCAACCACCCTACCGCCCGATGGAGAAACCGGAACCGAGCTTTGACCATCTGCCATAGCAGCCCTCTCAGCACCCGGGTCGCACTTATCATCTTCACCTGGAGGCTCTGTGCGGTTCTCGGCTCTTACCTAAAATTTTAAATTAGTATCCGATCCACCGACTCACCAAGATAACAGCGAAAAAGCTGCAAGGAGAAATACTACTGGGTACCAAATCCTTCCCTTCGTTTCGTCAGTCATGGCTATTCCCTAAAACAGGTAAACGTCTAAACCGAAAATCTCAATCACAGCAATCGTAAAACCAGCCAACGCTGCCCCGATAACCAACCCCCAGATCGTACGTTTGTTCATGGGAGTCTCCTCCTTCCGTGCCCTGATCCTAGCCTCGACTATCAACCGTTTTTAGAGAATAACAATTAGATTCAGATCGGGGTCTAGGTTGCGTATTTAAGAACGTACCAAATGCTTAAACTGGTTGTCATAGAATCCCGTCTAACCCTTTCCTATCTTTCATTTAGACGGACTTAGGGTGGTGGCAGGGTCTAGGGTGAGAGGTAAAGGACAATGTTCTTCAAAGGGCCAGGGTTGCTCAGCGGTTACCTGAAGCCATGCGCACGGCTTCGGGCAAGGTGCGCAGCCGTACCATGCTGATGATTCCAAATAGCGGGCCGATTGCCAGAGTCGCGAAGGCCCACTCCCATCCGGTCCGCTCGACGAGCGGTGGAATCATCCAAATCGACACCATTGTTAGAAGAAAGCCGAGGCTAGTCTGCACGGTGAGTGCAGTGCCAATGTGTTCAGGGTCGGTGAGTTCGCTTATCGCTGTGCTGAACTGGGCACTATCGGCGACAATAACCAGACCCCAGGTCAGGCAAAGGAGGGTGAGAAGGAAGGGCGAATCGAACAAAAACCCGGCAAAAAGACAGCAGGTTCCGGAGATAAGTAAGCTGCCGATTGATACGGTGGTTCGCCCCCACCGGTCTGCCCAAATGCCGGCGATAACACTTCCGATACCTCCTGCCGCGATAGTTGCGAAACCGGCCAATCGCGCTGAGGTTTCGCTCCAACCAGCCTGTTGGTAGCTAGTCAGTAGAAACAGAGGAATCCAGGCCCACATCGCGTACAGCTCCCACATGTGACCCAGATACCCAAAGTTGGCCAGTCGCGCCGGTTTTTCTCCCAGTGCTCGGGTTGCGTAACGCCAACTGAACTGGCTTGTCGTGGGCAATACCAACCCTGGTCGCACGAACGCGCCGGCGATGGCCGCTCCGCTCAATGCAAATGCCGAGGAGATGATTAGCACACTGCGCCAGGGAGGCATCCCCGTTTCTCCACCCAGAAAGGGCAACGCGTTGATCAAGTGGGGAGAAGCCGAACCGACTGTCAGGGCGCCGACTAGGAGGCCAATGCCTAGACCACGGTCTTCTTTGCACCAGGTTGCCACCAGCTTCATTCCGGGTGGATAAACGCCTGCTAAGCAGACTCCTGTCAGTACTCGCAGCACCATCACGACATCGGCCGAGTCAGCGAACACTGCGATTGAAGCGTTGAACATGGCTCCGGCGAGTGCGCTACCGGCGAGCAGGAACTGGGGCTGGATGCGGTCGGCCAGATTGATGGCGGCGCTGACCAGAGCGCCAATGACGAAACCTGCTTGCACGGTCATTGTCAGCCAAGATTGCTGGCTCCCGGTCAGACCCCACTCGGCTGTCAACTGAGGCACGACCGCTGGGGCAGAGAACCAAAGTCCCTTAACGAGCAACACGGAGATCGTTAAAAGCCAAAGGTTACGCCACTTATCGCTCATTGGTGGAGCTTATCCGATCCACCATCCAAGGATGGCACCACTGGCCCGGTTGGCGAAAGCGCAAAGTCTTGTCAAACTAGGGCCCCGAACTTCGATTCATTCACTGGCAGTTCATCAGGAGGCTGACCCACATGGTTTATCACCGATTTCCAACCCCAAATCGGATTGCACGATTTCTGACTCTCGCATTTACGATGGCTCTCGTGCTTCCGCCGATGATTTTGAGTCGCTCGGCCACGGCTACAAGCCTTGCCGCCGAAGGCTGGATGTCCGAAAGTGCTTCGGCTACCGGCTGGGAAGCTGAGTTTCGGGCCGCCATTCGCGCACAGCGAAGTGGCCAGCAGGAAGGCACGCCTCTGACAATTGAAACTCGTACCATCGGCATGGAGAAAATGGACGGGTTCATGCCGATGTACTGGGATGCCGAGGCCGGTCAATTGTTCATGGAGATCAACCGCTGGAATGAGGAGCTTCTCAATCTCACTGGTCTCGCCGCCGGTCTTGGGTCGAATGATATAGGCCTTGACCGCGGGGCATCGCAAGGCAACCGAATTATCTACTTTGAGAGAGTTGGGCCGAAAATCTTCATGGTGCAGCCCAATTACAGTTTCCGCTCAAGTTCCGACAACGTCGAAGAGGTCCGTGCAGTCACTGACGCGTTTGCGCCAGCGATTCACTGGGGGTGGACGCCAGCAGCGCAAACTGGTGACCGGGTGCTTGTCGATATGACTCCTTACCTGTTGGCCGATCACACTGGTATTGCCAACCGGCTCGGTGGCTATCGAGTCGAGTCTAGTCGCAGCGCGGTCTATCGGGCGATGACGATGAACTTCCCCGCAAACACTGAGATGGAAGCCTCGCTCACCTTCGTTACCGGCGGTGGTGGTGGCGGCGGTGGTGGCCGCGGCGGCGGCCGTGGTGGTCGCGGCGGCTCGTTTGAAGGGGTGGGTGCGGTTGCCGCATCTGGGGCGGCACCGACCCTGCGTGTTCACCACGCTTTCGTCCAACTTCCTGACGACGACTACACACCGCGCGAGTATGATCCCCGCTCAAGTCTTGGCTCGGTAAGTTATCAGGATTATTCGGTAGCGCTGGGAACGCCGCTGGTCAAGCGTCATGCTCGCCGGCATCGCCTCGAAAAGGTTGATCCCACCGCCGCGGTGTCAGCCGCGGTGGAACCGATCGTCTACTACCTTGACCCCGGGACACCCGAACCGACGAGAACGGCTCTGCTGGAGGGTGCGCGCTGGTGGAACCAGGCGTTCGAAGCGGCCGGTTATCGTGATGCCTTCCAGGTGGAAATGCGCCCGCCCGACGTTTCCAGCCACGACATCCGCTACAACGTCATTAACAGGGTACACCGCTCGACGCGCGGCTGGAGCACCGGTGGGGGAGTTACCGACCCGCGTACTGGCGAGATCATGAAGGGCTTGGTGACGCTCGGCTCGCTGCGCGTGCGGCAAGACTACATGATCGCCGAGGGTTTACTTGCGCCTTACGTCAACGGTGACGAGACCCCTCCCGAGCTTGCCGACTGGGCTCTGTCCCGGGTCAGTCAGCTATCAGCCCACGAGGTTGGCCATACGATCGGCTTTGGGCACAACTACTACGACAGCTCTCAGGGCCGGACGTCGGTCATGGATTACCCGCATCCCTTGATTACCCTGAATGCTGACGGCACCTTCGATTTTTCTGAGGTTTACGAGCTTGAGATTGGTGAGTGGGACAAAATCGGAGTTGCCTATGGTTACCAGGACTTTCCCGACGGGACCGACGAGTCCGAGGCCTTACAGGTAATCCTTGCCGAGGCTTGGGAACAGGACCTGCGCTACATGACCAACCAGGACATGAGCGCCAATCCACGCGTCAACCAGTGGTCCAACGGCGCTGATCCGGCCGTTGAGCTCAACCGCATGATGGAGGTGCGCCGCGCCGCGCTGGATCGCTTCGGCGAGCGCAATATCAAGCTGGGTCAGCCTATGGCAATGATGGAGGAGGTGCTTGTACCGCTTTACCTTCACCATCGCTACCAGGTTTCGGCCGCGGCTTCGCCTCTTGGCGGCATCGACTACATTTACTCCCTACGAGGGGATGGGCGGACGCCGGTGGAACCGATATCGCGCGAAGATCAGATGGTCGCGCTTGATGCCTTGCTGGCGACCATCTCATCCGACGAGCTGGCCCTTCCCGACACCGTGGTAACGATGCTGCCGCCGCGTCCGACGGGTTTCGGTGGCGGCCGCGAGCTATTTCCTCGCTACACGGGATCTTCCTTTGATGTGATCACACCCGCTGTAGTGGCGGCCGACCATACGGTTAGCGAGATCCTCAACGGCCAGCGTGCCGCGCGTCTTGTTCAGCAGCACGCTGTCACTGAGTCTCTGCCAGGGCTGGGTGAGGTCATTGATGAACTCGTCGAAGCGACCTTCGGAGCGCAGCCAACGAACGGATACGAAGCGGAAATCAATCGTGCCGTGGAGCGCGTTGTGGCCGAACATCTCATGCGGCTCGCCGGGTCAGCGCAGATGCCTCAGGTTCGCGCCATAGCGACTTTTGCTCTCGAACGCTTAAACGCCCGCATCGAATCAGAGGACGGTGTCTATGCGGATGACGAGCCCCATTACAATCTAGTGTCCCGTGATATCGAGCGTTTTCTGTCGCGACCGGGCGCCGTCTACACGCAGGTGGTGATCCCGGGAGCGCCTCCGGGCGCGCCGATTGGTGAGCCTGCATTGGACTACCTAGGTTCTTGGTCTGGTGCTGGCTTCAGCAGTCTGAGCTTGGAACCGTACTGCTCTCAGGACGAACTGTTCTGGCGGTAGTGTGGGGTTGTTGATGGCGAGGCCGCAGAGGGAGGAAGAGCGGGCCCTCTGGCGCCTCGCTGTTACAACATGTGCGCTGTATCGGTTGAAGAGCCGTGATCGTCTGCTCGCCAGAGATCGAGGCTGAGTTCCGCTTGCCTTACGCCACGGCCATTTTGGCTTGACGCTGTCCTTCCTTCTCATCGACGGTCAGCAAGATGAGGAGTCCTATGATGAAGAACACCGCTAGACAAAGAATCGCGGGACGTGCCCCTAATAGCGCATAGACACTTCCATAGGTTAACGGGCCCAACACCGAAGAGAAGCGCCCCGCGATGCCATAGAAGGCGAAAAACTCGGCGCTATTGCCCACCGGAGTGAACGTACCCTGGATTGCTCGGCTTGCGGACTGGCTACCCCCGAGCACCAACCCAACGACGATGCCGAGACCCCATACCTCCGCTTGCGTGTTCCCTGTAATGCCGATGAAGTAACCCCAAACCGCAACCGTCGTCCAGACTACAAGGGTTAGTAAAACAACTCGTTTGTTGCCGATGTAGTCGCTTGCCGCCCCCAGGATTAACGCGCCGACAAACGCTGTCGCTTGAATGACGAGAAACAGCCCCAGGATCATGCCATCTGACATCCCAAGGACCTCGTCTATGAAGATTGCTGAGATAACAACGGTTGTTTGAATGCCGTCGTTGTAGATCAAGAATGCGATGAGGAACTTTGTTAGTTCTCGGTAACGGCGGATGTTGGAAAATGTCTTGGCGACCCGCTGGATACCAATCCTTACGTAAGACTTCCCAGGTGTTAACTGGATCGCCGACTGACGCTCCTTCAACCACAGGAAAGTAGGCAGCGCACACACTGCCCACCATAAAGCCACTGACAGGAAGGTGTCTTGAGGGCTGAACGGGTCAGCGAAACCAAGCCACTGAGGGTAGCCCAGCATCACCAGATTCAGTGCCAACATGATGGCCCCGCCGAGGTAGCCAAGCGTAAAGCCGAAGCCAGAGATCCAGCCTATATTTTTCGGGGTCGAGATCTCTGGCAGAAAAGCATTGTAAAAAATATTGGCAGCCGCGAAGCCAACCTGTGCCACGAGGAAAAAAATCGCACCACGCCAGTATTGACCCTCATTGGCGAAATACAACATGGCAGTGGCGCCGGCGCCCATATAGCAGAAGAATGCGAGGAACCGCTTCTTTGTACCCGACGAGTCGGCGATGGCACCCAATACTGGTGCTAACAGCGCGACTACCAGCATGGCTGCCGCCAAGGTATAGGTAAAGAACGTGACGCCCGGAACTCTTAGGGTGATGCTGAAGAGGTCGAGCACGACACCGTCTTCACCGCCCGCTAGTTGCTCAGCAAAATAACGGTTGAAAATGACGGCCAGAATGCTGGTGGCGAACGCCGAGTTTGCAAAGTCGTAGAGACCCCAGCCCCAGATCTCGCGGGAGGTTACCGGCGGCGGGTTGTTCATGAGCGGCGGGCCAGACAGCAAACTGTGGTCCCGGGAATCAGGATTTCAGTCTCCCTTGCCTGCGCCAAACTTGACGCTCTTCTTGACCGCGTCACTGCTAGTGTTTCGGGTCAGTTTCCAGGTAGACGGGTCATAAATAAGGACCTTCGCGTCTGCTACTAGCGCTCCCACAACTTACTCTTCTGTGAGGGCACCAATTTTTTCTTCAAGTTCGCCGTTGCGAAGCATTTCGAGGACTATGTCGCAACCGCCGACGAAATCACCGCCAATAAATACCTGTGGAATAGTAGGCCACGCCGCCACATCCAGCAGGGTAGCCCGGTAATCGTCGAGATCTTCGAGGACATTTGTGGCAGTGAACTGCACGTCAATTGAACGCAAGGCATCACAGGTGGCCTTGGAGAAACCACACTGTGGCCACTCCGGTGTGCCCTTCATGAACACATGCACCGGGTTATTGACGATCAAGTCTTCGACCTGTTGTTTCAGTTCGCTGGACATGGTTCTACTCCTCTGGGACCGTCGTATGCACTTGCAGCGCATGCACAGCGTTGGTCAGTTCCTGCCCGACGGCTCGATAGACCATCTGGTGTTGTTCGACCAGGCTTTTGCCGGCGAACGCATTGGCAACTACCTGGACGCCGAAGTGGTCACGCGTTCCAGTGAGATCTTGCACGCTGACATGGGCTCCAGGGATACCGGTTTCAATAAGAGATTTGAGATGCTCTGGGTCCATGATCGTGCTGGCTGTTGGCAGAGGTTTGACGATCAAAAAAGAGCGGTGCCTGCTTGGCAACGGCTTTTTTAGTTTAGCCGTTGGGAACGGGCGAGGCGAGACAAGCTGGTCTAGCAGTGGAAGATAATTGCAACGAGGGCAAGCTGCGGGGTAGTCACAGCAACGGGGCAGCGATTCGCTGCCTGCCCCGTCGAGACTTCATGTTGCGATTCGATGTACTTACCTTTGGTAGAGGACCCTGCCGCCGATGATCGTATAAAGAACCTTGGCGTCTTTGATTTGCTCTGAGGGAATCGTCATGATGTCCTGGTCCAGAATCGTTATGTCGGCGAGCTTGCCCACGGTGATAGATCCCTTTACATGGTCCTCATACGCTGCGAAGGCGTTGTTGAGCGTGTAAGAGCGTAATGCTTCGGTACGGCTCATTGCTTGCTCTGGGTAGAAGGCTTCCCCAGTTGTTGGCTTGCGGGTGACGCTGGAGTAGAACGAGGCGATTGGATCGACACGCTCGACCGGGGCGTCGGTGCCATTGGTTATTACTGCACCGCTACGCATTAAGTCCTGCCAGACATAGGCTCCGTTCCCGGCGCGTTCTACCCCCAGTCTAGGCGTCACCCATGGTGCATCGGAGGTACAGTGGACCGCTTGCATCGCGGGAATTACACCCAGCTCGCCGAAGCGTGGAACGTCATCGGGATGGATGTGTTGCGCGTGTTCGATCCGGAAGCGTGCGCCGGGCGCCTTTTCAGGATGTGCTTTGAAGGTTCGTTCGTAGATGTCGAGCACTTCACGGTTGCCGCGATCGCCTATGGCATGGACACACAGCTGATAGCCGTTCTCGATTGCCAGGTTCGCTGTTGCCTCGATTTCCACTAGGTCACCCGTGTTATGACCGGAACTGGCTGGTTCATCACTGTAAGGCTCGAGTAGCCAGGCTCCCCGTGGGCCGAGCGCTCCATCGATGGCCAACTTGATGGCGCGCACTGTCAGCATGTGATTTCCGTAACCGATAAGTCGTCTAGCCTTTAATGTTTCAGCGTCGAGGTTCTCACCTCTTACCATCACCCACAGACGCACCTGCAAGGCGTCTTCGTCGACGCCTCGCTTGAACATCTCGATCGTGCTCCATCCCGAGCCGGCGTCCTGAAAGCTAGTGATTCCCTTGCTGATAACTTCTTGGGACGCAAGTTCCATCTCGTGCCAGGTCCGAGCCGATCTGTCATCGTCAGTCATCCGGCTTTCCATATTTCTGCGGGCACGGTTAATTACGCCTGAGGCGCGTTCAACGAAGACTCCAATGGGTTCGCCAGTATTGTTCAAGATGATCTCGCCGCCCTCCGGCTGCATGGTGTTGCGGTCGACACTGGCAAGCTCCATGGCATAGGCGTTACCGAACGTCGCGTGGCCGGAAGCATGGCGCAGGATCACTGGATTCTCTCGACTCACCTCACTAATTACGTCGTGGGTTGGGAATCCTCGCACGGTGTTCGACTCGTCCAGGTCCCCCATTTTTTCCTGGTGCCAGCCACGGCCTTCAATCAGCTGGCCTGGTTGAGCTTCGGAGACCGCCGTCGCCACCATGTCAGCGACACCTTGCCAACTCGTAGCATCCAGAAGGTCGAGGTTCAATGCGTTGGAACCGATCCCCATGAAGTGCCCATGCCCCTCAATAAATCCGGGAATTGCCAGGTTGCCCTGAAGGTCAATCACCTTGGTTTCTGGTCCAATGTAGGCCTCTACCTCAGTGTTAGACCCAACAAGGTCGATGCGATCACCATTGATGACGATTCCGTTGGCTTCAGGCATGGTGTCGTCGACAGTAACCACCTTCCCGTTGTAGATGACCATGCTGGCAGGTTCAACGTCGTTTGCTGGGGTGCAGCCGATGCCGGATGCTAGCGAAACAAAGGCAATGATTAAAAAAAACGTGAAGGGTGGGGAAAACACAATTGAAAAGGGGCGATGGGGCACGGAGAGTCTCCTGGTTCCGATTTCACACGGACACGTGTGAAGATCCGCCGAGGTTAGGTAAGCTGGAGGCCGTGGTCAACACGGCTGACATTTTCTTAATTTTGGTGCTGTCGGGCAGGTTCTCGCCGACCTGCTATTAGAGGAACTGGACCGAGCAGACTCCTGGCGAAATGTGGCCGTGCCCTTACTCAGCCTGACAACATAAGTACATCAGGCTCTTACCACCCTTGCTATTGGTGCAACTTGAAGACATAGAGTGAGTTGCCGCCGCGTGGATGGCGCAGCTCTGGTGAAAGAAGACGAGGGACTGTCCGCGGACTGCCTCCGCCGACGCCAGCAGAAACCGCAACATATTGCACACCATCCATTTCGTAAGTGACGGGGAAGCCCTGAACCGATGTGCCCAAGCGAGTTTCCCAGAGCACATCCCCTGTTTTGACATCGTAGGCGCGAAAGTAGCGGTCGACATCACCAGCAAATGCCAGACCGCCA
>PBML01000048.1 GCA_002722645.1 Acidobacteriota bacterium | reverse complement strand
GGCGTTCTTGTTTCCTACGAACAGGGTTTTCCAACGCAGGAATAATGCCGAACGTGATATTTGTTGGCTGATAGTTTAGCGCGCGCGCGTGACTAATGTAGAAGGCTAATGATCCGAGGGCTGTCGTGCGCGGCACGGGGTTAATGCCTCCGTCCAACAGAGCCATGCCGCAGTAGATGCCGGCGAGCAGGCCACCACCAGCTGATTCCACGTAGCCTTCAGTACCGGCGATTTGGCCGGCGAAGTATAAATCGCCACGCGCGCGTGTCTGTAGAGTTTCGCTTAGCAACCGTGGTGCGTTGATGTAGGTGTTGCGGTGCACCGTTCCAAGCCGCACAAATTCGGCTTTTTCTAGGCCAGGAATCAAGCGCAGAACTTTCTCCTGTGGGCCCCATTTCAGTCGGGTCTGAAAGCCAACCAGCGAGTAGTGATCGGCCGCGATATCGTCTTGCCGCAATTGCGCCACGGCGTGTGGGCGCTCACTGATTCGGGGATCAGTAAGGCCAACCGGCTTCATCGGTCCGTAAAGCAGGGTCTCCGGACCGCGCCTACCGATTTCTTCGATCGGGAGACAGCCTTCGAAGAATAATTTACGTTCGAAATCGGGAAGCTCATGGGTCTCGGCGCCCATCAGTTCGGTATAGAAACGATCGAATTCCTCCCGAGTAAATGGGCAATTAATGTAGTCCGCTCCACCTTTGTCGTAACGGCTAGCGGCAAAAGTCTTATTGGTGTCGATGGTGTCAGCGAGAACAATCGGGCTAATGGCGTCGTAAAAGTAGAGATGCTCCGAGCCGGTAAGTTCGCGGATCTTCTGGGACAGAGCCTCCGATGTAAGGGGGCCAGTAGCGATGATGCAGGGCCCCTCCGGAATTTCAGTGAACTCTTCACGTACGATCTCGACCTCGTTAACCGTTGCAAGTCGTTTGGTGATCTCACGAGCGAACCGATTACGGTCGACGGCGAGTGCCTTGCCTGCCGGGACGCGATTGTTATCGGCGGACGACAAGAACAGCGAGTCGAGACGCCGCATTTCTTCGTGCAGTAGTCCGACGGCGTTGTCTAGACTGTCGGAGCGCAGCGAGTTGCTACAGACCATCTCAGCAAGAGCACCAGTTTTGTGTACCGGCGTTCGTTTGACCGGGCGCATCTCGTAGAGACGCACACGAACGCCGCGTTTGGCAAGCTGCCAGGCTGCTTCGCAGCCAGCCATGCCGCCGCCAATCACGGTTACTACCGGTGTGGTGGGCATGTCTATGACCCTACCGCAGCGAGTGCATCAGCGAACGCGCCAACATGCTACGTGCAGAGTCGGTCATCGCCCCAATGAGGTCACTGGGGCTAGCTAGCCGGTGCGATCGTCGTCGGCTGCCTCGGTTTCGAAATCGCACTCTTTGTTCCGACAAGCCAGCATTTTGGGCTGATTTTTTCGTTGCCGAACCACTAAATAAGGGTGCTCGCATTTCGGGCATTTGATGGGCACCGGGCGAGTCGGCGATGTGTGCCTGCAATCTGGATAACCATCGCAGCCGTAAAACGTGTTTCCTCTTCGGGCGCGCCTCTTCACCAATTCGCCCCCGCAATCTGGGCACTTAACGCCAACTTTTTCTTGCTGGATGTAAGAGCAGCCTGGGGGCTTGGAGTTCTTGGGCTTCCAGCCGCTGCAACCGACGAAAAACTTGTCCCACCGGTTCTTTTTTCGCACCAAGGGTTCGCCGCATTTCGGACAGTCTTCCCCGGTCGGCTCCGGCTCGAAGGTTTCTACTGCCTCACCATCCTTCTTTAGATTCTTGGTGCCAGAGCATTCAGGATGTCCAGTGCAGCGAAGATAACGGCCGAATCGGCCTAACTTGATAACCATCGGCTTTCCGCACTTTTCTCCAGTTTCTTCGTCTTCCTTGTCGCAAACTTCGTCGGTCTCGACTTCTTCGCTTTTCAGGTCCCGCATGGTCTTACTGGCATGATCGATTTCCGGTTCGAAGCGTTTCCAGAATCGATCAAGCGCACCCACCCAGTCCTCTTCGCCGGATTGGATATTGTCAAGACGGTCTTCGACCTTCGCGGTGTACTCGATTTCCATGATGCGGGGAAAGCTCTGGACCAGCTGATCATTTGTGATAGTGCCAAGCTCCTCGGGATGGAATCGTCGTTCCTCGAAGTTGATATACGGGCTATCCCGCAACTTCCTGAGGATGGGGGCGTAGGTTGAAGGTCTGCCGATGCCATTGTTTTCGAGTGTTCTTACCAGCGACGCTTCGTTGAAGCGCGCTGGAGGCTGGGTGAATTTTTGGCGCGGTCGTAGCTCGAGACAGTTCAGCATGTGGCCCTCTTGCAAAGACTTGGGCAACAGGCGGGATGCATCCTTGTCCCGTTCAGTCTGGGGGTAGGCTTTCAACCAGCCATCAAACTTGAGCACTGAGCCGGTAGCTCGAAACAGGTACGTTGTGCCCGACCCCCCCGCTTTGGCTTCAAGCTGAACCGAAGTTTGATCGTACACAGCGTCCTGCATTTGAGACGCTACAAATCGACTCCAGATCAGCTGATAGAGTCGATCCTGGTCCTTGGTGAGGTATCTCTTAAGCTGCTCAGGGGTACGCGAAATGGAGGTTGGCCGGATCGCTTCATGTGCCTCTTGAGCGCGTTTGCCGGCCTTGAAAGTCCTCGGCTTAGAGAGCGTGAAATTTTCTCCATAGTGCGTGTTGATGACTTCCTTGGCTTCCTGTTGTGACTCTGTGGAAGCACGTGTCGAGTCGGTTCTTATGTAGGTAATCAGGCCTACCGAACCCTCGTCACCGATCTCGAGGCCCCGGTACAGATCGTTCGCTACCGACATTGTCCTGGCCACCGAAAAACCCAGGCGACCGGCAGCGTCTTGCTGCAGTTGGGCGGTGGTAAACGGAGCCTTCGGTTTCCGCTTGCGTTCTTTAGCCACGATCTCGGTAATCGTCCACTCGACCCCGGCCGTTGCAAGAGGCACGACGTTGTTTTCTTCGTCGCGTTCGATCTTTGGGTCGGCACTTCCGAGACCTGCGAGAANGGCGAGAGCTTCCTTTTCGTTCGCGANAGNTANCTTCTCGCCGTCCTTGAGNGTCAGNTCGGCATCAAAAGCNGGTGGTTCTGCGCCCTCGAGGTNAGCTTTGATCTCCCATGATTCTTCGGGGATGAAAGCTTTGATCTCGCGCTCACGATCAACGATCATGCGCACCGCGACGGACTGCACACGGCCACCGGTTATTTTTTTCCATTCACCGGGGACCTTTTCCCGGAGAACATCGGAGAGAGAAAAGCCGATTATTCGGTCAAGGATACGGCGTGCCTTGTAGGCATCGAATTTATAGGCATCGAGCTCCATAGGCTCCTTGAAGGCCCGATCAATACCCGTCTTTGTGATTTCCTCGAGAAGTATCCGGGAAACCACCGCTTTGTCGTCGTCGTCACTGTTACCGGCGGGGGCGAGTTCGAGAATGTCCCAGAGATGCCAGCCGATTGCTTCGCCTTCGCGATCCGGGTCTGTTGCGATATAGATGGCTTCGGCGCGCTTCGCAGCTTGCTTTAGCTCTTTGACGACCGTTTTCTTGTCTTCGTCGATTTTCCAGATGGCCGCGAAATCATTTTCGATATCGACGCCGAACTGCCGGTCGCCTTCCTTCGACAGATCGCGCACGTGTCCGTGCGTCGCCATGACGTCGAAGTCTTTCCCGAGGTAGCGCTTGATTGTTGACGTCTTCGCCTCTGATTCGACGATGACGAGTGACTTACCCATTACTGTCCCCTTTGTTGGTTGTTGGCATCTGCCCCTCTCACTTAAAAGTGAGGGACAGATGCCGACACCTGGGTATTACCGTATCTTAAATACATCGTTTGCTGTTGCCAAAACGTCAAGCACAGTAGCACATGCTCTAACTGTTTNGCTGTGAGCACCCAGTAGTTTTCGGGGCAGTTTCTACGCAGGACTTTACTTTGCAAGGCAGCTATCCTGGGAGCCTGTAACCCTTTGACGCNTTAGACACGGATGCAATGATCGCAACAAGGATATTCTGTACAGGTTGCGGCAGAAACAGGCACGTCAGTACAATCAGGTTGTCTTATACCTTGGCTCGGGTCCCCGTTAACCCCCCCCAGGCAATATTGCTTCCAACGAGGGATTGCTATTGATGCCTTTAAGATCAGCCATCGCTGTATTTGTGGTCATGATGTCACTGGTCGTTTCCGCGGCGGCTCTGGCTCAGGATACAGATGAGGCTTACGACCAGTGTGAAGATGGTGTTCGTGCAGCTGATGCTGGACGTTGGCAGGAGGCAGAATTTCGTTGGTTGAAGTCGATTGCGATCGATCCGGCAATCTCCTGTGGCTACAATAACCTCGCCGTGATGTTCGAGCGTGATGGCGATTATGACGATGCCGACGAATACTACCGACGGGCCCTTCAGCATGCCATCGGGACGGGGCGTACAGATGTACTCGGCAATTTGAAGAAATTCCAGGATGCGCGAATTTCCGAGGTTGTAGAGGGTGTTCCGGAGTCAGAATTTAGTGTTTCTCGTGATGAGAGGGAGCGCCATAATCGGGCAATGTCCGTGACCATCTCGGTTCCCGATGGCGAAGGCCGCGACCTAGCTGATTTTGAACGCATCCTCGTTGGCCCGTTTATTGTTACAACCCCGGATGCTCCGGTACCGGTTGGGCCGCGTGCCGTTGCTTATTTCCGGCGCCGGATCGTACAACGTAGCTTCTTGCAGGCAGTCGATGTGCCGGGAGGTATCACTTCCACTACTGCAGATCCTCTCAAAGATACCGAGATGTGGAGGCAAATCGGCGAGGAGAGTGGTGCTGACCTAATCTTCACCGGCCGTATCGGGCTCGAAAGCACCAGTGCGTCACGATTGGTTTCGGAGAATATCCGAGCCCCTAACGGTGAGGTCACTGAGGTGACACGCTTCCGCAACCTCGTGAAATACGATGTCAGCCTTCGCTTTGTCTTGCTGCGTGGCGACGATGGATCGATGATTAAGGAAGGGGACCTCCAAAGCAGCCGAGAATTTGCTGCCGGCGATGACATCCCGGCGGATGATATGTATGTCGAGACGCTCGAAGAACTCTTGCCGCAACTACTCGACGCGATCACGCCCAAACGTGTCGAGCAAAAGCGCGTATTAATTTTCTAGGGAGGGGCCCAATGAAGATTTGCTCACGGCCGACGGGGAAACGTGGAATGCGAAAAGGATTGATGGCGATCGCCATGATCGTGGCTCTTGTTCTGACCTTTGCCACCATGGCGCCGGTGTACGCGCAACAAGTGGACGAGACCGAGGCCGCGCAGAAGAGTGGCTCGATTATCAAGAAGGGCACTGGCCGAGCCATTCAAATGCAGATGCGCCAGACTGGTTACAACACAAGTTACGGCAAGAACAAGGTTACCTATGACCAGTTCGATTTTTGGGTCTACAAGGCTCCACACTTCGACATCATGTACTACCAGGAAGAAGAGGCTCAACTCGACGAAGTTGTCGCCTTTTCCGAGGAGGCTTACCAGAGACTCCGCCGGCTCTTAAACCACGACTTGTCGAAGCGTACCCCGATTGTTTACTACCAGACGCATGCCGAATTTGAGCAAACTCACATTTTCCCGTATTTCCTCCCCGAGGGGGTGGCGGCGTTCGCGGA
This sequence comes from Acidobacteriota bacterium, assembly GCA_002722645.1. Lineage (GTDB taxonomy): Bacteria > Acidobacteriota > UBA890 > UBA890 > UBA890 > UBA890. The sequence goes on along the minus strand of PBML01000048.1, from coordinate 26,839 downwards.
GCCGACTATCAATCGATTGGTTTTACCAGTTGATGATCCGCCAGACGAACTTCTCAAGTTACTTGTCCACGAGATCACCCATATCTTCGAATACGATTTTTTCTATGGTGGTGATTTAGGTCGCAATCTGCGGATGTCACCTCCGACATGGGTTATGGAGGGACTCGCGGAGCACACCGCTGACAATCTCACGTCACTCGACGAGATGATGTTGCGCGACGTCGTACTGATGGACCAGATCCCGACGATCAATCAGATGACGTCCAACAGCGGTTACTTTGTTGACTATGTCCTCGGCCAAGTGGTTTACGACTATATCGCCGAGCAATATGGCGAAGACGGGGTACGAATCTTCATGGGTGAGGTCCGCCGCGATCTTGGACAGGATATCGACCGCGGCATCGAGCGCGCTTTTAACGTCAACGCGGCGGAGTTCAATGAGAAGTTCCGCGACTATCTGCGCAGCAAGTACCTCCCGAATGTTCTCGAAGACGANGAGGCNGACGATTTCGGCATAGGGATCTTCANCCACATGGAGAACGAGGATCGCCCGGCGGCCTTTTCTCCTGCAGTGTCACCGGAAGGCGACGAGTTTGTTGCCNTTTCTCTCGATCGCAAATTACTCAAGCTCGACATCATGCGCTTCGATATGGATACCGGAGAAGCCCTCGAGAACCTAACCGATGGCGTCAACGGTGACTATGAATATCTCATTGCCCAGGGCTTGACGGTTGGCTACCGTTCAGGCGCTGACATGTCATGGTCTCCGAATGGTACCCAAGTAGCTTTCTTTGGCCGGACGCCACCAACGCGCACTTTGTACGCNATTGATTCCGATGATGGGGAAGTCGACTGGAAGAAAAAGCTCGACGACCTCGACCAGGCGATGTCGCCTGACATAGGCCCAGACGGCCGNGTAGCCTTTGGGGCGCATCTAAATGGTGTCCGCGATATCTGGATCTACGACCCGAGCAACGACCAGTTGCTTAACGTCACCCAGGATGAAGTCTACGATTACGCTCCTGTGTGGTCCCCGGACGGTCGCATCCTGGTGTTTACTAGCCACGCGCTCGGTTATAAAAAACTCTTCATGGTCGATTTGTCACGGCCGCAGCAGCGCGTGCAGCTAACCTTCGGACTGAGCAACGACACTCAACCAGCATTTTCTCGGGACGGCACCCGCCTATTTTTTGCCTCGGATCGCACCGGGAAGTACAACCTCTACTCCATGGCTCTAGCCACTGGCCAGGTGGAGAAGCACACTGACATACTCGGTGGTTCTTTTTTCCCGCAGCCTTTGCCACAAAATGCTAGCGCGAAGGGCGATCTGCTGTTTAGCAACTACGGTGACGGGCGTTACGAGCTTTACTTGATGGACATCCCTTCCGAGTCGCTTGAGACTTATCTTGCCGATGACGAAGCTCTTCCCGATGAAGCTCTAGCGGCAATCGAGCAGGAGATGGCCGATGCGGCGTCTGTCCAACTCGACCAGAGCAACGTCAGCCAGTCGCCATCCGCAGGCTGGCACATTTCCAACGTCAACGTCGCTGGTGGGTATGGACGTTATGGTGGTGTTGGGACCGCGTTGGCAGCTATGTCGATCGAGGTGTCTGATCTTATGGGGAACCATCGGATTGTAGGAGTGTTCGGATCGGCGTCGAGACAACGCAACCTACAAGGGATGTATTTCAATCAAAGAAGGCGGCTTAACTGGGGTGTTTCGGGGACGCACCAGAGGCTGTTTTTCTTCACACAAGACCTCAACAATCTTAACGACTTTGATCGGGAGAGTTTTTTCGAGCTTGATGGGGTCGAGATTTTCGCTTCGTATCCGCTGACTCGAGATCTTCGCGTCGAACTCTCGGCCGGTTACTACAATTCGAAGTACATGTTTGCTAACCGACTTGAAACAACAGGCGGTGACTTTATTGTCGGTAGTGCATACCCGAGTGGGCGGTCCATGCCGTTGGGCGTCTCACTGATTGCGGACAAAGCGCGCTTCCGGGAGTTTGGTCCTTTTGGAGGCTGGAGGAGCCGCGTAGATTTCCGTTACTCACCACCGAATCTCGCCGAACTCAACTATAGAGAGTGGGTAGTCGATCACCGCATGTATTTTCCCATAACGGAGCGCAACATCATCGCCTGGCGCAGCTGGCTGGCCTGGAGCCAGGGGGAAACTCCCAACGTGTTTTTCATGGGTGGATTGAACCAGTTGCGCGGTTACGATTGGCTGCAATTCTCCGGTAACCATGCCTGGTTTATGAATCTCGAGTACCGGTGGCCGTTCATAGACGAGCTTCGTGCTGGAATGATGGCGATCAGCGATATCCGCGGGTTATTCTTCCTTGATATGGGTGGTGCGTGGTTCGACGGCATGGAGTTTGTCTTCGTTGAAGATGGGCGATTAAAAGACGTTCTGGCGTCGTTTGGCGGTGGAGTTTCGATCGATTTCGGACCGATGCCGATGAACTTTTACATATCACAGCATTTTAACGGGAAAGAGTTTATCGGTCGCCCGCGTTTCGATTTCTACATTGGGCCGAGATTTTAGGGCGCAGGCATTTGTTGAGACCAACGATTTTTCGACACGTGTTTCACTGACTCTCCGAGTTCGATGTGAACGTTGAGAAGAGGACCTTGATGGCCTCAAAACATCGTCAAACTCTGCGGCTGAGCCAGTTTAGATGGCTTGCTGCAAAGGGTTCGGAGACCGTACAATTACCTAGTCATCCCCACCCCTTTTCCTAAGGCTCAGGAAGATGTACGCAGTTATTGAAACAGGCGGGAAACAATACCGGGTCAGCGAAGGAGAGGTTGTGCGTATCGAGCATCTTGCCAGCCCGGTAGGCGATGAAGTGTCTATCTCAGAGGTCCACTTCGTTGCGGACGGAAAGAATATCCATGTGGGTGACCCGACCATTGCTGGTGCGAGTGTTAAGGGCACCGTGGTTGACGAAGGGCGCGGCCGCAAGGTAATTGCCTTCAAGAAAAAGCGCCGCAAGGGATACCGGCGCAAGATAGGTCATCGTCAGGGTTACACTGCCCTGCGCATCGACAAGATTGTCGTTTCCTGAGGACAGAATAATGGCACACAAAAAAGGTCAAGGTAGTAGCCGTAACGGCCGTGATAGNAATGCCCAGCGACTTGGCGTTAAGCGCTACGGTGGCCAGCTGGTTACCGGTGGGTCGATCATCATCCGNCAGCGTGGAACTCGTATTAAGCCGGGNCAAAACGTCGGCCGCGGTAGCGACGACAGCCTGTTCGCAACCGCCGATGGAGTCGTCACTTTCGAGGATAAAGGNAGACGAGGCAAGTTCGTTTCGGTTTTGCCCCAATAGCGCCATTCTCCTGCTGACCATTTGTCTTTTACTCGCATAGCATCTTTAGTGCGTAAGCGAGTCCTCCAGAAAATCGATCATGTTCCGTGACCTGGTACAAATTCGGGTCCAGGCGGGTGACGGTGGCCGAGGATGTATTTCATTTCGGCGCGAGAAGTACGTCCCCCTTGGCGGCCCCAATGGTGGTGACGGTGGTGATGGCGGCTCGGTCCATCTCGTTTGTGGTCGCAGCTACACCCATCTAGGCCATCTTCGCGAAAGGCAGCTATTCAAAGCCAAGAACGGTAGCCAAGGGAAAGGCAGCAACAAACACGGTAAGAAGGGCAGTGACTGCGAGATTTTCGTTCCTCCTGGCACGATGGTTTGTGACGTTGAAACNGGTGAAGAACTTGGAGACCTTGCAGGGCAGGAAGAACGTGTTTTGGTCGCTGCAGGCGGTTTTGGTGGGCGCGGCAACACTCGTTTCAAGAGTTCGACAGAGCGGGCTCCTCGCCGAGCTGATCCGGGATGCCCGGGGGNGCGCCGTGCGCTCCAGCTCGAACTTAAGCTTATTGCTGATGTTGGTTTGGTTGGACGCCCCAANGCTGGCAAAACGACGTTGCTTGGTTGTCTCACGGGGTCGAAGGGGAAGGTGGCGCCTTATCCGTTCACGACCTTGGAGCCTAACCTCGGAATCCTCCAATTATCTGGCTATCGGCGTGCAGTGCTGGCGGATGTTCCGGGACTTATCGAAGGGGCGCATAGGGGCGAAGGGTTGGGGCTCAATTTTCTGCGCCACATCGAGCGAACCNGGGCGCTGGCNATGTTGGTCGAAACAATGCCGCCAGAGGGTGACGTCGTTGATCACTACGAAACACTGTGCAGCGANCTNCATCACTACAACGAGACGTTGTTGGGACGACCACGCATGGTAGTGGCTACCAAGACAGACTTGTCGCCACCCGCGAAAACCATTGANGCGTTACGCTTTGCTGCCGAAAGNGATGGCGCGTCATTTTGTACTATTTCTTCGATCAGTGGAGTCGGGCTGGCCGATTTTGTTAATTGGGTTGGCGAACAGACGCCGACTGACGGGCGTGACACGCTGTAAAGGAAGCGAAACTGTATGTCGGTTAAAAGAGTGGGTATTTTCGGGGGTACTTTCGATCCCCCTCACTTTGGCCACTTAGTCTTGGCGGAAGAAACCCGGGAGAGATTTGGCCTGGGTGAGATGTATTTCATGCCTTGCAACGAACCGCCGCACAAGGACAGCAACAACCTCACTGAGGTGAAACACCGCTTTGCTATGGTTGTCGCCGCTACATTGCACAACCCTGGCTTCGNAGTTTCCTCGATTGAGGCCAACCGCAAGGGGAAAAGCTTCAGCATTGATACTGTGCGCGAACTACAAGAGGACATGGGCGATAAAGTGCAGATCGTGTTCGTTACTGGGATTGATGCCTTTGTCAATATCGAGACCTGGAAGGATCATCGAGAGTTTCTCGACCTTTGCCATGTCGTAGTAGTGAGCCGCCCGGGGCATGGCTTCGAAGAGGTTGCCAAGATGCCTTCGTGGGTCAGCGATCGCGTTGTNGACCTCCGCGACGGCGACTCGCTGCCGCAAAGGCAATTGGAGCAATGCCCNAATGGAGAGTGGCGTGTTTTTCTTTCTGACGCAGTGCATATTGACATCTCATCGACCGAAATCAGGGAGCGAGTCGCTGCCCGATTGAGTGTCCGTTACAAAGTCCCTGATGAAGTTGAACGTTACATNCGGGTCAACGGCCTATATCGATCGGGGGATATGCCTCGGGAGGTCGCTTCTTGAGCAAACCCGACGAAATTCGTACGGGAAAAGACACAAAACATCTTGACTTAGAATTGCTTGCCGACGCTGCTCTCATTGCCGATGCGGTCGAAGACCTGAAGGGANTTGACTTGTTGGTCCTCGACGTGCGTGACTTGGCGAGCTTCACTGACTTCCTAGTGATATGCACCGGGAGCAGTGACCGTCACGTTAAGGCTCTCGTCGACGGCATCAAAGGCAAACTGCGTGCCGCTAATGTTAAGCCGTTGCACACAGAGGGCTATGAGCAGGGGGCCTGGGTGTTGATTGATTTTGTTGATTANCTCGTCAACGTTTTCACCCCCGAAACACGACGCTTCTATCAACTTGAGNGGGTTTGGAGAGACGCTCCTGTGTTGCTAGGCGAGCGTGCAGAGTTACTTCGCGACGGTCAAGCTGTCGCCGAACCGGCAACTGAATCAGGGGACGTTTCTGCTGGAGCTCCAGGTGACTAGCCCTCCCGGGATCATCCTTTGCTGGCCCGGGAAAACCACTGCGGAGTATGCCCGTCTAGGAATAGAAGAATATTTATCGCGAATCTGCCGATGGCGCACTTGCAAGTGCGTTGTCATTTCTGAGGAGCCATCGGGAAGGCAATATAGCGAGGAACATCGCCGTGAGCGTGAGGGGAAAACTATTTTGAGGCGGCTGGAGGCCTTTAGCCCACTATTCCTTATAGTTTTACATCAGCAGGGCAGGTCCCTAGATTCTCAGAAATTCGCAGAATTACTACAACGACAATGCTACGATGATGCGCGGACCCTGGCGTTCGTGGTGGGTGGGCCTGCCGGTGTGGCCTCTGGGGTTTGCGACCAGGCCGACTTACTTCTCGGCCTATCCAGGATGACGCTTCCGCATGATATGGCCCGTTTGTTTTTGACTGAGCAGATCTACCGTGCCTTCACGATTATCCATGGGATGCCCTACAGTCGCTAAATAGTGATTCCCTATCGTTGCGGCCAGTGTATAGGCTGACAGAAGGTTTCGATTTTCGATGAGAGCCACAGAAAAGAAGAAGATTCGCCAGCAACTCGAACTTAAACGGCGTGAGGCTAATGAAGCCTATCGTCGGTCCCAGACGGTGAATCGAGAAGCAACAGCGGAACCGCTGCAGGATCTGGCCGACCAGGCTTCGGAAGGCTACCGCAAGGAGTTTCTCTACAGCCTTAGCGACGGTGAGCGCGCAACCCTATTGCAAGTTGAAGAAGCGCTGCGCCGGATGGACGAAGGTACCTACGAGAAATGCAGATCTTGCGGGCAGAAGATTCCACTGGCTCGCCTCAAGGCGATTCCTTGGGCTTCACTGTGCATTGAGTGCCAGGAGCAGCAAGAAGCAGACGACAGCTGACGGGAAGGAGGCCTAGATGTCTATGCGCAACTTAGTGACGTTGCTGGCCGTTTTCGGCACTGTACTGCTTTGCCTCTGGACGGCAACTCTCAACACGGACGAGGTAACGTTCCGTGTACCGGGGTTTCCTCCTAATGAAGTTCAGACGTCACTTTGGGTGGTGGGTTTCCTGGCAATATTGCTTGGCGTGCTCGGCACCCTCCTCTATACGGTCGTGCTGTCTTCCAAGGCGGCGTTTCTGCGGTGGAGGCGCCAGCGTGTCGACTTGAAGACGGCAGAAGACACGGAATTAATCCAGTTGGGATTGTTCGCCGCAGTGCGGGGTGACCATCGAACCGCGCTGCAGCATTTCGAGACAGTTCTTCAAAAGGACCCGGAGCGCCTTAGTGCCTGGATTTATGGAGGCAATGCGGCGCGTGCCCTTGGGAACATGGAGAAAGCAATCGAGATGCACATGCGCGCGCGCGGCATTGCGCCCAATGATGGGGACGTACACGATGAATTGGCTCGTGATTTCACGGTCCTCGGCAAATACGCTCGGGCCGTTGGCCATCTAGAGCAGCGACTTTCCACAGAGCCCAAGGGCGACGCGGAACTCTTTGCTCGTATGCGCGACCTGCTGGCCGATCAGTGTCTCTGGGACGATGCGTTCGAGGTACAGGAGAAACACATCAAGTTGCTGCGTGACGCAGGCGAGAGAAGGGATGCAGAAGCTTTAGCTCGCGGGCTCCGTTTAGAAAAGGGCCGTGCGCTCATGGAAGAAGGCACCAAGGAAGGATGTCAGGAGGCGCTTTCGATCTTCGCTTCTTTGCTGAAAGCCGATCCGCAGTTTGTTCCCGCCTACTTATTACAGGGCCGCGCCCGGTTCGATGATGGCGACATTGATGGTGCCGTCAACGCTTGGACCGAGGGTATTGCCGCGACGAACTCGCTCGAATTACTGAACGAACTTGCCACTTACTATTTCGAAGCCGGTGATCCGGAGCAGGCAATTCGTGCTTTTCATCAGTCAATGGAGTTAATCACGGGCGACGATGGCCGGGCAGCGCGCTTAGGGTTAGCTTTATTGTATTCGAGGCTGGAGATGATCGAGGAAGCCGAAGCCGAGCTTGAACATCTTGAGAAGGAAGTCGAGTTTTCGCCGACAGTTACTTACCATCTTGCCAAACTTAGCGAACGGCAAGGTGAAAACGAGACTGCGGCGAAACGATTTCGCCAAATCATTCAAGCTTCGAACATGCTGGAGGCCAATTACCGTTGCAAACATTGCGGGGCAAACCACCCCTACTATGTCATGCACTGCGATGAATGTGGCCATTGGGGCACGGTCGTTCTCGATACGACGGAGGAACTGCAAGAGGTAGAGGAGCAGGAGGTCAACGCACCGCGCATCTGACAAGGCTTCGTCGGTAGGTGGTGAGTTCATCCTGAGCCAGTCTGTTTCGACAGGAGAACGTACGCCTAGTCGTCCACCTTGCCCGCGTCTCGAAGCTCACTTCCGCCACATAAGATGGCCAAGGGGCTTCTTTTTTTCGCAATCACACCGGCCAAACTCACGATTTTCACCCGGATCTTCATCGTTACTTACTCTTGAGCCTCTTAATTATTTCACGGCGTGACGTAGTGGCTATTTCGGAGAACCAGATGTCCAGAAATCGATGGTCGAGCGGTTCTCGGAGTATCTTGATAGCGTTGACGATCGGAGCAACCACTGCGGCCTTGACAGCAGCAAATGCTTCGGGTGACTTGCCATGCTTTTGGGCAAGGATACAGGCTTGGTCAATACAGTTATCAGAGTCCTTGTTCACCATGTCAAAGATCCCAACCTGCTTGGCAATCTCGGGTTTCATCAGCACTCCGCTCATGACCACTGTCCGGTAAGTCTGGGGCGTCAACGTGCCACGTGGGATCTCGCTTGCCACAGCTGGCAGAGGCAGCCCATGTGACAACTCGGTCATGCCGATCTTGAACTCGCCTTCTGTGCCAACGCGGTAGTCGCATGCCAGTGCCAGCACGCAGCCGCCTGCAACGGCGTGACCGTTAACAGCAGCTACGAGGGGATAAGGCGCTGTGAGGACTTGGAGCATAGTTGCTGAAAAACGAGTTAGGAACTTCTCTAGGCCGTCCCGATCGAGGCCGTCGAGGGCCACCAAATCAAGGCCAGCGGAGAAGACGTTGCCTTCGCCGGTTAGCACCGTTGGCTGCGGATCGCCATCAGTAAGTCCGGCCGCTAGGTTGTCTAGCATTTCCTGGTTCATGGCGTTGGCGTGGCCGAATTCCATTCGAACCACACGTACCCCGTCACGGTTTTCAATGGTCAAGCCTGAAGGCATGAGGTTTTCTCCCGGGTAAGGGGGGAATTCGGTGATGCTACCGTAGCGTTTCGAGACAGAGAGAAACTCTGTCATTAGACAAATCTGGCCTCGTAAAAATCAGATTTCTACCATCAGACATAGGGTGTTAACCTGGGGGCCAGGTTAGGCTGCGGCCTCCAAGCAAGTGAAGGTGAACATGGAACACTGTTTGCCCACCTGCGGCGTTGCAGTTCATCACGAGTCGATAGCCTTGGTCCGCGAAACCGCAATCTGCTGCTATTGATTTGGCGGTGGTTACGAGCTTGCCAACCAGCGCCGTATGCTCCGATTGCAGATCGTTGACCGTGGCTATGTGTTCTTGTGGGATGATGACCACATGGTGTGGAGCCTGCGGGCTGATGTCCTCGAAAGCGACCACGTTGTCGTCTTGATAGATGATCTTTGCGGGAATGTCGCCCGCCGCGATTTTACAGAACAAGCAATCGTCGGACATCTGCCCCCCTTTCTACTCCCGGAAACGCTCGACCTCCGCGCCGGCACCGCCAAGTTTCTCTACTAGAGATTCGTAGCCCCGGTCCAGATGGTAAAGACGGTCAATAATGGTCTCTCCCTCTGCAACGAGTCCAGCGAGGACCAGAGAGGCTGACGCCCTAAGGTCCGTGGCCATGACCCTGGCTCCGCCTAGTTGCCGCGGGCCACGGACGATCGCGCTGTGACCGTCGATCGTGATGTCTGCGCCCATGCGATTGAGCTCGGGCACATGCATGAAACGGTTCTCGAAGATTGTCTCGGTTACTGTTGTCGACCCGGCCGCTTGCGTCATCAGGGCCATGTACTGAGCTTGCATGTCAGTAGGGAACCCAGGGTGGGGTTCGGTGCGAGTGTTGCTAGCACGATAATTAGATGAAGCACTGATAAACAGAAAGTCATCTCCGAGCTCGATATTGGCGCCGATTTCCTGAACCTTGTTGATCACGGCCTTAAAGTGCACGGGCCGGCAATTCGTAATCTCAAGCCGATTCCCCTTCAGCGCACCCGCGACAAGGTAGGTGCCAGCCTCGATCCGGTCGGGGAGTATCTCGTGATCAGCTCCTCCAAGCTCCGAGACGCCGCGAATCTCGATCGTCTCCGAGCCAGCCCCTTCGATTTTCGCGCCCATTAAGTTGAGTAGAATGGCCAGGTCGACAATTTCAGGTTCGCATGCCGCGTTACGTAACACGGTCGTCCCCTGTGCCAGCGATGCCGCCAGCATCAGATGCTCGGTGCCACCCACTGTGGGTGAAGGGAAAGTTACTTCGGAACCACGTAAACGCCGTGCTTCAGCGATGACATAGCCTTTTTCAACCCGCAGATTAGCCCCGAGTTGGGCCAGTGCTNACAGGTGCTGATCAACCGGCCTTGCACCAATTGCGCAACCTCCCGGTAACGAGACTCGCGCACGTCCAGTACGAACAAGCAACGGACCAAGAACGAGGAAAGAAGCGCGCATCGTTTTGACCAGATCATACGGAGCTTCGGTTTCGTTGAATGCGGAGAGCCAGGCACGCGTCTCGTTGGCATCACGCTCTATCGTGACCCCGAGATGCTCAAGCAAGCGGATGATCGTAGCGACATCACGAACCGCGGGGACGTTTGTGAGCCGCACCTGCTCGTCGGTCAGCAACGTCGCAACGAGTTCGGGAAGAGCGGCATTCTTGGCACCNCCCACCCGCACCTTNCCGCTAAGCATGCGACCACCTTGGATACGTAGCTTTTCCATGGGTACATGCTATCCGGTTTGCGGACTTCCGCAGTTTCCCGAGCCGACGGTCAATCCCACAAACTACTGACAAGTTGGCGAAGGCTCTCTTCTCTAGAGAAAATTTCGTCCCTGTGTCATCTCCTACACAGAGATTTCGCGTACTTCATCTGTGCGACGGGGTACCCGAATTTCCTCCACTAGGGCCTGAACCTGCCTGGGAGGCTCTTCCGTGACCCTCGAGACTATCAACGCAATGGCGAAGTTAATTAACATCCCCACTGCGCCGATTCCCTCTGGAGAGATTCCCAACAACCAGTTTTCGGCACTATTAAGCTCCGGATGAACGAGCTTAAACCAGGTGATGTAAACGGCGGTGAAAACGATGCCGGCCACCATACCAGCAATGGCACCCTCCTTATTCATCCGCTTAGAAAAGATTCCCATGAGGATGGCAGGGAAAAAGGAAGCAGCAGCAAGGCCGAAGGCGAAGGCGACCACCTGCGCCACGAAACCCACCGGGTTTATCCCGAAGTAGGCGGCCACTCCCACCGCCATTCCAGCGGAGACCCGCGCAATGATCAGCTCTTGCTGGTCAGTGATGTCGGGCNGCAGGCCCTTCTTGAATAAGTCGTGTGCCACCGATGTGGAAATGACTANCAGGAGCCCTGCAGCGGTTGAGAGAGCGGCCGCGAGCCCACCGGCCGCCACCAAGCCGACTACCCATGCGGGCAGCCGGGCAATCTCAGGGTTAGCGAGTACCATGATGTCCCGATCGACGATTACCTCATTAGTGGTGCTCGAATTCGGCCCGGTGTATTGGACACGGCCGTCGCCATTGTGGTCTTCATAGCTAATTAGGCCGGTGGTTTCCCAGTTGTGGAACCAGNCAGGCATCTCATCGTATTTTGCGTCCGAGATAGTGGTGATGAAGTTNGTTCGTGCGAAGGCCCCAACTGCTGGCGCCGTGGTGTACAGCAATGCGATAAAGACGAGCGCCCAGCCTGCCGAACTACGGGCAGCCGCTACCTTCGGGACAGTATAAAAACGCACAATTACGTGTGGCAGTCCCGCTGTTCCCGCCATTAGTGCCAGGGTGATAAAAAATACATCCACTGTTTGTTTCTGTCCGACTGTGTAAGCGGCGAAGCCGAGCTCCTCGGACAGTCCGTCTAACCGATCGAGCAGGTACATTCCCGACCCATCTGCTAGGCGCGACCCGAAACCCAACTGCGGCAGCACGTTGTCGGTTAGCAACAACGAGATGAAGATCGCCGGTACCATATAAGCAAAGATCAACACGCAGTATTGGGCTACCTGTGTGTAAGTGATCCCCTTCATGCCTCCGAGAACGGCGTAAAAGAAGACAATTCCCATGCCGATCAGGACGCCATTGTTGATACTGACGTCGAGGAATCGCGAGAACACAATGCCAACCCCGCGCATCTGGCCGGCAATGTAAGTAAAGGAGACGAAGATTGCGCACAGGACAGCTACGAAGCGGGCTGTCTGAGAGTAATAGCGATCGCCGATGAAGTCGGGAACGGTGAATTTGCCTGACTTGCGAAGGTACGGCGCTAGCAGTAATGCCAGAAGAACGTAGCCACCGGTCCACCCCATCAGGTANACAGAACCATCGCGACCCATGAAGGAAATCATTCCGGCCATCGAAATGAACGACGCTGCGCTCATCCAGTCAGCTGCAGTCGCCATGCCGTTGACTACCGGAGGCACTTTGCCACCGGCGACGTAGAATTCGCCTGTCGAAGAGGCGCGTGACCGTATGGCTACGCCGATGTAGAGAACGAATGACAAGCCGACCATGATGAAGGTCCAAGTCTGGACGGTCATGGGCGGGGACCCCCAGGATCTGATGCTGGGCTTTCTTCTTCGTGTACGTTGAACTCGCGGTCAAGCCGGTTCATCAAGCGGACGTAGATGAAGATCAAAATTACGAAGACGTAGATTGATCCCTGTTGCGCAAACCAGAATCCAAGCTTAAAGCCGCCGAGTCGTACGCTATCGAGAATGTCTACCAGTAGGATGCCGAATCCATACGAGACAAGAAACCAGACGGACAGCAATATCCCAAGATAGCGCAAGTTGCGATGCCAATATTCAACCCGCCTATCGTTCATCTGGCATCTTTTTAAATAGCCCCACGGATTACTGGTCTTGACCTAGAGATTTCAGCGGATCACGTAATCTGGCCAGCAGACTGCCGGCAGAGTCAAGAACGGGTCGTTATCGTAGTCAAAACTAAAGATCGACGGCGCCAGCTCCTGGGTGATTCCTCGACCCCCTCCACCGCCGGTTGCTGTTGAGCGCTCACGCATTGCCCGCGGATCGAGGGTTGTATTAATTATGTCAATCGAATCTTCTAGATGTAACCGCGTTGCGGGGTCAGTGACCGTTTGTAACGCCGTAGAAATCTGGTCGCGCAGGGTCCGCAGCTCACCGCGTAACAGGGCGCGCACCTCCCCGCCAGGTGGCGTCGAGCCGCCATTGAGACGGTTGTTGGCAGTATCCAGGTAAACGCGCTGGGTATTGCGGCGGAAGGGATCAATTTCGCTTCCGGTGGCCAGTTCGCTCCATACCCCGTTTCGTACGTCAGTTAGGTAATCGATAGGCGCGTAAGCTCCCGGGTCAAGCGCCGACTGCTCGACTATTCGGTTTAGCCTGTTGGTCTGCAGCATCGAATTCATAATTGAATTCTGGGCGGTTCGTATGCGATCCATGACACCAGTTGGTTCCATGCGGCGAAGCTGCTCGGGCCGCACAAACATCCGCGGCGTGTGCAGAGCGTTTTCAACGAGAAACATCGTGGCCTCGCGTTGCATCGTGCCTGGCACTGGCTCGAAACGAACGCCTTCCTGCCCGATGTGTTTCTGCTGTGAGAGGACACCACCAATCAATTGGGAGACGTGCCCCATCTCGACGCGCCACTGGCCCAGCAAACGACCATATACTTCGGTGAGTTCATCGTAAGGAGCGCCATCTTGCGTTGTGGTGGCCGCCATTAACATATTGGAGACCCGTTCAATGTTCCTTAAACCAAGGGTCGTAGCCTCAATGGCGTCGATGTCACCAACCGCTTCGGTCATACTTTGTGGGTCAGAGCCGGCTGCCTGTGCTGTTGAGAATCGATACCATGGCGTTTCGTCCTGGGCACGCGCCCACTCGTCGAGCGTGGGAAGCTCTTCATCCGGTGTGCTGGCATTCGGAATCGGCTTATACCCCCACATCGTTGCCCACTTGTCGTACGGTCCGATCTTTGGAATTAGGTCCTCAGCCGCGATGCCGTCTTCCGGTTGGGCGACATAATTGAACCGCGAATAATCCATTAGAGTTGGGGTGTGGCCGTTTTCAGCTACCCAAGCGGGGTCACGCACTTGGTCGAGCGTGTACATCGCACTTGCCTTCATATTGTGCTGGAAGCCCAATGTGTGGCCGACTTCATGAGCGACGACATAGCGAAGCAACTCGCCCATTAATTCTTGAGGCAGCGGTAGTGTCGCGGCCCGCGGATCAAGTGGCCCGGCTTGGACGAAATACCAGTTTTTCGCCAGATTTTGGACATTGTGATAGAACTGAATGTCCGACTCGAGGATTTCTCCGGAGCGCGGGTCGTGCACGTGTGGCCCCGAGGCATTCTCCGTTGTAGACGGCAGCCAACGGATAACCGAATAACGAGCGTCCTCAGGACTCCAATCTGGATCGTCGGCAGGGGCTTCACGGGCCACGATGGCGTTACTAAAACCCGCGGCCTCAAACGCTGGCTGCCAATCTTCGATGCCCATCTTCATATAGGGCACCCACTCGCTCGGCGTTGCCGGATCAACATAGTACTCAATTGGTTTGATTGGGTCTGAGATAGCGGCACTCGGATCCTGCTTCTCAAGCCGCCAACGAGTGATGAATTTTCGTGTCGTGGCTCGATGTTCGGGGCGGCTATAGTCTATGTATGAATCACTGAAGTAACCGACCCGCTCGTCAAATAGGCGCGGCATCATCGGCTCTTCAGGTAGCTTCACCATGCTGTAGGAGACCACCACAGTGGCGCTATTGCCGCTCATGCCACGCGCTGCACGGCCGCCGCGCCCCCCCCCGCCACCGCTAGTATCAGTAGGCGCGGTGTAAGTCTGACTGACTTCGACGTTAATGTTCTCTGGATAAGCAACGACCTTCTCGATAAACGATCGATCGTTGGCAAAGCCGCGCGCGCCAAGGCGGCTACGCACCGAGAGTTCCGACGTTTCGGTGACGAACAAGTTGGTGACTTCGATCACCGGATCGCCGTCTAGGTTGTAAGTTTCGACATCGAAAATCTCTGCAATGGCGGGGTTATTAGAATCCGCCACCGCCTGCGCTACGGGAGCATCGGGGTCCGCTACTACGTCGTAGCTGATTAACTTCAGCAACACTTTGTCATCGCGCAGTTCCCACTGGATCACGCGGTCAAATGTCCGTTGTCCGCCGTACCCAGCGCCGAGCGTCGTTCGCTTGATGCGACCAACCCAAAGGAAGTCCTTGTCGAGTTCAGCGAGTGGGATCTCGTAGTAAACATCATCGCCCACACGATGCACGTCGAAGATGCCCTCGTCGGTCATTGCCTCGTTAGTAATGACTTCTTCGTATGCCTTGGGCTCGTCTGCCTCCTGATCGGCACCATCCGAACCACGGGCGCCTCGTTGGCCACGACCCTGCTCTGACAAATTGACCCAAATCGGGTTTTCGGGTGTGACGATTGCCTGCGAGGTTTGGTGTTGGCTTTGTGCGCCCGCGGCCAGCACGAGCGTCACCGTGAAAACAACGACCACCGACCATATAACCAGTTTGGCGTTACGTTTCATCGAATTAGTGCTCCGGTTTTCAGGGGAATTTAGGGGCCGCTATTATATTCAGTTGAAGTTGTCGACCTCGACGTAGGCATCAATAACCGCCTGCTCTCCCTCGATGCCTCGACGTGAGTTGCCGTGCTCCATACCCAGGATGCCATCGTACCCTTTACGGTGGATGTGGCGGAAAATGTTCTTGTAGTTGATCTCGCCGGTGGTTGGCTCGTCCCGGCCCGGCGTGTCGCCAATCTGGAAGTAGGCGATCTCGTTCCAGGCCATATCAATGTTGGGGATCAGGTTCCCTTCGGTGATCTGCTGGTGGTAGATGTCGAACAAGATCTTGCACGACGGCGAATCCACGGCGCGACAAATCATGTGCGCATGCGGGATCTTCGACAGGAACATTCCGGGGTGGTCGGTGTAGGGATTGAGCGGTTCGAGCACCATAATCAAACCATGGGGCTCAAAGATCTCGGCCGCCCGCCGCAAGCTCTCGATCGCGTTGGCGGTTTGGTAGTCGATCTCTAGGCGTGGTGACAGATCGCCCATCACGACCGTCATCCACTTTGCGTTGACCCGCTGGGCAACCTCGACTGAGTCGAGGCAATCGGCGAGGAACTGGGCGCGATGCTCTTCCTTGCCACTCGTGAAACTCGGCACCCCGAAGCCGTTGCTGTTGGCCACGAACACGCCCATGCGCATGTCGAGTTGCTCGAGCAGACGACCGATTGCCTCCTGCTCCCCAGCCGGGCGCTCGCGCATGCTGTTGTCCTCGAGGGAACGGAAACCTTGGTCGTGCATGAAACGGATCTGGTCAAGAAGCTCTTCGCTGGCAGAGTTGCGGAACATCCCGAAGTGGGGGGCGTAGTCGAGCTTGAACCGGTGTTGCTGAGCTGCAGATTTGAGGTTCAAAACTGCGGGATGCCGAGCGAGTGTAGTCGCACTGGCGGCTTGTTTGAGACTAATGCCGGTTGCAACACCGATGCTGGCGACGGTTGTGGTCTTTACGAAGTCTCTGCGTCTCATGGTTCGACCCCGGGGTTCTCAAATGTTTCGATCGAGCGTTGTGATGCCGGGCACCGCCACGTCTGGCACTGGCATTGGCCCAAAGTGAAACGCGTCAGGAACGAGGCTCATTTCGGCGTTTAAGATCTCATCCCAGGTGATTTCTTGGCCAGTGTAGGCGGCCTCTCGCCCCATAATCGCGGTTAGTGTGCTCTCAGCTACACGCCGCCCTTCATTGAGCGGTGTCCCGGCGCGGATGCTGGCAATTAGGTCGGTGTGTTCCTGCACGTAAGGATTTACGTACTCAGTGTCACCCCATTGCCAGGCCTGCTGCCCACGGATCCAGCGCTCTGGATCCGCCGTGCCGCGCGTTCCTACAATATGTTCGCCGACGTGGTTGGCGGTTCCGTTGATTTGCCGGCACATACTCATAACCCGGCCCCCGCTCTCATACTCAAACTCGATCGCGAAGTGATCAAAGATGTGGCCGAATTCGGGTTCTACCCTGACTTGGCGGCCGCCAACGCCCACGGCCTTGGTTGGATGGCCCTGCATGGCCCAGTTGGCAACATCGATGTTATGTATGTGTTGTTCAACGATGTGATCTCCCGACAGCCATGTGAAATACAGCCAGTTGCGTGCTTGCCATTCCATGTCTGTCCAGCCGGGCTGGCGTTCGCGGTTCCATAGGCCACCTTGGTTCCAGAATACCTGCGCGGCGACGACGTCACCGATTGCACCGTCATGGATGCGTTTCATGGCTTCTAGATACGGTGCTTGATGTCGCCGCTGGGTGCCGGAGACAATTGCCAAACCCTTCTCCTTTGCTATTTCGGATGCCTCAATAACCAATCGGACACCCATCGGATCGACAGCAATAGGCTTCTCCGTGAAGATGTTCTTGCCAGCGTCGATGGCCGCGCGAAGGTGTTGTGGTCGGAAGGCTGGCGGGGTTGCCAAGATCACCATATCGATGTCCGTAGCGAGTACGTTTTCAAAGGCGTCGTAGCCGGTGAAGGCGGTGTCATTGTTTACCTTGAACGCGGTGCCTAACTGATCGGCAAGTTGCCGACGGCTTGAGGCGAGGCGATCAGCGAACAGGTCTCCCATGGAGACAATCTCGACTCCCTCTGAGGACTCAACACAATTGGCCGCTGCNCCCGTACCGCGGCCACCACAGCCGATGACGCCGACTCGCATNGTTGCTCTTTGGCCGCCTGCGAACGCGAACCGAGGATTACTAACGATGCCGGCAGTAACCGCAGCGGTTGTTTTGATAGCGTCACGTCGGGTGATTCGGCTGNTTTTCATCGGTGCCTCCACTGTTATTAATTCGATCTCGANCTGGTGTGGGTTATCCCTGTTCATTGGCGCTCGCAATCCTTTCGTCTATCGTACGCTTTCTTCGCCCTCCGGGTCCCGGATAATACGGAACCCCGCGAAGGGAGCGTCTGACAGCCACCAGGTGCTCTTGGGGATCTGCGGGTCGGTTGAGTTCCAAGCACGAGTCTGCTCAGCGCGAGCGCCACAATGTATGTTCGTTGCCTCGTNCTGGTATGAACCGCCAAGCAGCGCTGTAGCANCGTCCTTGTCNCGTCCCCATTCGCCAGCGTTGCCTAGCATATCGTAGACGCCAAGAGNGCTNGGTTTCTTGGACGCCACGGCGTGAGTGGCACGGTTAGAGTTGCCCAAGTGCCAGGCAATGGCATCACGATCCTCAATGTTTAAGTTTGGCATGGTCGTCCTTTCTCGTACTGGAGCCGAGCNAATTCCGAGATAGCATGCATATTGCCATTCGTCGGTCGTCGGGAGCCGATAGTTCTTGCCCGTTTTCTCTGATAACCANCGGGCGTATTCTTCAGCCGCGTGGACCGTTACCGAAATTGTCGCAAAGCCAGAGTGTCCGAAGCCCCAATCTGGGGCACCGTAAGGACGACTGGGCCGTGATTCTGTGTTGATCTGGCGACGCTTCGCAGGCTCATGGTCAAGGCCTAGTTGCCAGACGTCGTACTCTTCCCAGGTGACCTCAGTCTTGCCGATCCAGATATCGTCGACTTTAAGAATGCGTTCGATATCCAAGTTTTCAGGATTAGCTACAGACAATGAACCGCCTGGAATTGGGACCAGATCAAAGGTGATTAGCGTGCCGGGAATTGTCTCGGTGTATGGTTCGAGTTGCGACGTGTTGCCGGGCACAATTCCCAAGAAGATGGTTGCTACAACCGCCAACCGAGGGCTGATGCTGACAGGGAAGACCATTCTTCTCCTTTTTCTAGTTCTTTCATTTTCGACCGGCTGCCAAGTGGAGCCGGAAACTCGAACAAGTCCAGTTGTACCCCGTGAAGACCGCTATGTGTATAGACAGGTTCACATGGGTATGCAAGTGCGTATCGTTCTTTACGCGGGCACGCGCGATGAGGCACGACAGGCAGCGCGCGCAGCGTTCGAGGAAATTGCCCGGCTTGACTGGATTTTTAGTGATTATCGGGACGATAGTGAACTATCTCGNCTCGTNTTGCGTGCTGGCCAAGCTCCNGTCCCAGTTAGCCAGGAATTGTATGAAGTTTTGGATCGAGGCCAGCGGCTAGCCCGCCAGACAGNGGGAGCGTTTGATATCACGGCCGGGGCACTGACCCGGCTTTGGCGGAGTGCGATTCGTGACGAAAGGATGCCCAACGAAGCTGAGCTACGCTCCGCAATGCANGCTTCTGGAAATGACAAGCTTCGCCTCGACGCCACCGCGCAGACTGCGCAGATTACCGGTACAGGTCTAAGGCTCGATCTTGGTGGGATTGCTAANGGCTACGTGATNGACCAAGCACTCNCCACCTTGCGNGCCCACGATGTCACGAAGGCCCTCGTGGAGGCTGGTGGTGACATCGTCGTTGGTGCAGCCCCTCCCGGGGAAGCTGGCTGGCACTTAACAATCCCCCACGCGGGATGCGAGGTTGTCTTGGCGGAGGCTGCCATTTCTACGTCNGGTGACACTGAGCAATTTGTTGAGATTGAAGGTATTCGTTACTCCCATACCGTAGACCCTCGAACCGGCTTCGGTTTGACGCATCGCCGAATCGCAACCNTTGTTGTTTCTGACGGATTNACGGCCGACGGCTTGGCTACGGCGCTTACTCTTCTCGAAGAGATAGAGGCGGAAGCATTGCTTGACCTTTACCCGAAAACGCGTGCCCTCGTAGGCTACCGACGATTGCCGGAAGGTCCACTCGGACCAGATTATTANCTTCGGGTCTTTGACGGAGCGCCTACACAGAATGGATCAAACACTCCGGGGTTGTTCGCGGGATGCCACGGCTAGATGGTTAAGCGACAGCGATTGATGTGNTGAAGCCGCTTGATTTGCCTTGCTAGTTCTGGCCGNNTTANCAGCACCCGATGCGGNNGTAGNNNAAGAGANAAACCTGGGAAGCTATTGTCCNGNGGTTGTATGATTNGNCACGTATTTGACAGCCCTAAACACCCTGTAAATTCAATAGAGGNAGGAATATGCACTGTTATTTGCCCACTCTTCGTTCGATTGGACTCGTAGCTTTAGTCTTTCTATTTATTCCGTCCGTGGTGCTCAACGCACAGGAAGAGGACGCCGAGAAACAGGCGCCGGAAGATCCGCGCCTAGCTCTTCTCAAGACTGAGGCTTACCTNGNGCCGNCACCGGAGGTCCTTGATGCCGTTATGGCAACACAGAACCAACCCCTGCGCCTACAGAGCCCGGATCCGACAGGGCAGATGTTTATGCGCATGATTAGTGATGGGTTTCCGACGCTCGCGACGTTTGCTAAACGTCACTACGACCTAGGGCAGTTCCAGATCGATCCAAGAGCAAACCGTACCCGTCGCTTCACAACGCGCAGCAGTGTCGGCATCGAGCTCTACACAGCCGACGGCCAGCTNGCCACTACGATTCAGATCCCCGACGGTGCCCGTGTGACAGGACAGNAGTGGTCACCAGATGGCACGCAAGTAGGTTTCTTCGCGAACTTCGACGANGCGACTCATATTTATGTCGCTAGCGCTGAGAGTGGACAATCNCGNCGCATTACTAACACTGCNGTACTTGCCACCCATGTTACGTCNTTCAACTGGACGGCCGACNGCANCCNGATTGTCNCGGTGCTCTTGCCNGCGAACCGTGGCNCCGAACCGCCTATGCCCGAGGTTCCCGAGACGCCAAAGGTTCGGATGACGACCCCTGATCGCAATCGCTTGCGCACCTATTTTGACCTTCTTGAGAATCCCTACGAAAAGGAGGTCGTCTACTATTATTCGACCGGGCAGCTTGCCAGCATCGACGTTGCNTCAGGCGACNCCGAACNGATTGGTGGGCCGGCAATGNTCCGTTCNGTNAGCGCGTCGCCCGACGGTGANCATTTNCGCGTCACCACCATCAAGGACGACCTTTCNTACATCGTACCGGTTAGNAGNGTCGGCACGGTTGAGGAAATCTGGGATGCGGATGGTAACGCCTTGGTGTTGATCGACGAGGAAGACGTAAACGAACAAGCGCAGAATAACAATGGCGGCGGGCGTGGGCAGCGATCTGGCGGTGGTGGCCGCAACGACGACGACAAGCGCGGCCTAGCCTGGCGCACGGANGGTGGGNCGGGGATGGTGTTCCTGCAACTNGAGGCGCGTCCGGAAGCNGNTGACGATGCCGAGGAAGANGAAGCNGAAGAAGAANCGGAAGAGNGCGAGCCGCGCCAGGANCGCGTNATGTATTGGTTGCCCCCATTCGGNGACGANGANACTCAGTTGATTTACGAGACGGAAGAACGCATCCAATCGGCCCGNTTCGACGAGTCGGGGCGGCTCATGTTCCTGACTCGCCGTGACGGTAGCGATGAAACCGTNCATGCGGTCTCGCTCGACGATCCGAGCCAGGAATANCTNATCTATGANGAGGANACCGANGACCGNACCGCTGACATGGGAACACTCNTCGGTGGCGCCAAGCCTGGGGTNGTGCGCTTGTCGTCAGATGGNCAATTTGTGTATCTGTCCGGGACTCAGTACTTCGAGGATCCACTTGCCGAGGCACCACGGCCGTTTGTTGACAAGGNNGGAATTTTTTCTGGTGCCAANGANCGNATCTTCCAGAGTTCGCCGGACATGTTCGAGACTATGAGCTCGCCCCTGAACGATGACCTTAGCGAAGTAATCGTTTCGCGCGANTCNGCGACAATGGTGCCGAACCAGTGGCGAATCAACCTGGAGACCGCTGCCGAGACACAGATAACCTTCAACCAGGACCGTCACCCAGAGATTACTTCGGCTCGACGAGAGCGGTTCACGATCAATCGNGCGGACGGNTTNGAGTCGCGGGTCACGGTGACCCTGCCGACTGGCTACAGTGATGGCACTCGTTTGCCTGCGATGTTCTGGTTCTATCCCCGTGAGTACAGTGAGCAGGAGGCCTACGACGAAGGNTTCCAGACGTTCAACAAGAANCGCTTNCCGAACGTCGGAGCGCGATCTATGAGCATNCTGACGTTGCTGGGTTATGCCCTTGTGGAACCTGACGTGCCGATNGTAGGCCCGGAGGGACAGCGCAACGACGAGTATCCCCACGACCTGCGCAACACGCTGGCAGCGACCATCGATGAGATTGTCGCCCGTGGTTGGGTTGATCGCAGCCGTCTCGGAATAGGTGGTCACAGCTATGGTGCGTTCGGTACNGCCAACGCCATGNTACAAACGCCGTTTTTCAAGGCGGGGATNGCNGGCGATGGCAACTACAACCGTTCNCTTACGCCAGCTGGCTTCCAGAGTGAACGCCGCTACCTCTGGGAGGCACAAGACCTTTACATCGAGATGTCGCCCTTCTTTCAGGCTGATCGGTTGTCCGGCAGCCTGCTGATGTATCACGGTATGGACGACCACAACGTTGGCACCCACCCGATTCACTCCGATCGGCTGTTCCANGCNCTAGAAGTACTCGGNAAAACNGCGTCGATGTACAAGTACCCGTTTGAAGACCATGGCCCGGCGACATATGAGACGACGCTCGATCTTTGGGCGCGGTGGGTCGCCTGGCTCGACCTCTACGTGATGAACCCGGAAGGGCACGAAACGTCAACCAATAACGACGGATCGGGCTCGGGCAAGTGAGGAGCAGTTGAATANCNGAGGACTNCCTCGGCTGGCTAGGTTATNGTTGCTCGACGCCGATACTCATCAGACAATTTTCGGTGCCGCTGTCACCGCACGGCCGAAACGGTGAACTTCTGGACCCTGCGGCCGGTGGANGCCTCTCCCACATAGAGGTTGCCGTGGGAGTCGATGCCCATCCCATGGGGACGGAGGAACTGGCCCACTTGGCGGCCACCCCGGCCGAACTGGCCAACGATTTCTAGATCCTCCCGGTGGAGAATCCAAACCTTGTGGTTGGTGCCGTCTGCCAGGTACAGCCATTCTTGGTTGTCATCCGGGGAGAGCGCGATGACGAACGCCGATCCTGACGCCAGCGTCTCAGGCGCGATGATCTTCTCCATGACGAACTCGCCGTTCTGCTGGAAGACCTGGATGCGGTTGCCGCGGCGATCCGCAACGTAAATCAACCCGTCGTTCGCCCCCACCACGCCGTGGACGGTGGAGAACTGGCGTGGCGGGGAACCTTCTGGACCCTCCTGGGCATAGCTATATGAGTCGTCCGGCACCTCGCCGTAGGCGCCCCAATGCCGCAGGTAATCGCCCGTGTCACCATCGTAAACGACGACTCGGCGATTCCGGTAACCNTCGGCGATGAACACTTCGTTATCCTCAGGATCAACCCAGATGCCTGCTGGTCCGCCCAAAAAGTTGGTGTCGTTACTTCCTCTGTTGTTGTCGTATTCACCAATAGTCATGAGCAGCTGGCCACTGCGGGTAAATTTCATCACTCGGTGATGACGAAAGGTGCCGATCCAAACGTTATCTTNGTGATCAATGAAGAGCCCATGAGCGTTACGTGGAAACTCCGAGACATCTTGTGTAGATGGGTCACCCCACCCCTGCACGACGTTTCCGTCGGCGTCGAACTCGATCACAACTGGAGCCGGCAAGCAGCATTCGCCGATCGGCGGATCTTGCGCCGCAGATGTCTCCTCGGGGGTTAATGTCTCCGGCAAGTGGGTGATCCAGACGTGGTCGTTGGAGTCGACGAAGACTGAGGTTACTGAGCCCAGTATCCAGAGGTTGGGCATCTCCTTCGGCCAGCTTGTGTCCACCTGAAACATTGGAATGCCCCCGGTAGCCAAAGTGGCGGGAGACTGAGCGGTGTCGACATCGCTATCCGTCGCACCACCGCAAGCACCAGTGGCAAAAGGGAGAACAAAATACAGGACTAGGACCGGAATTGTTTTCGATTCTCTCATTCCATTTAAACTCCTCGGGGCAGATGCACTACGCAAGCGACCGGCAGGAATCTATCGTTCCTATCGGCCAGGAACAACGGTAATATTTGAATCATCGCCGTGCAGACAATCCGTTTGTTCGGTAAGAAGGCCAGCATCAGCAGGCTCCTTGCAAATCGATTTGAGAGTTTCTGATCATAGGCCACCTCGATGCTTCTAGCCTATGAAGTTGAAGTCGGGGCGCGGCTGAAAGACCATTGCTCGATGAGTGTTTCTGAGGCGACAACGCGCGGTGTGTATATCCAAGTAGAATCGACGCACGACCCGGCGCGGTCGATGCCCGAGCAGAACCACTGGTTCTTTCTCTACACTGTCACGATTAGCAATGAGGGCAACGAAACGGTGCAGTTGCTAAATCGCCACTGGATCATTACTGACGGCGACGGTCATGTCCAAGAAGTTCGAGGCCCCGGCGTTGTTGGTGAGCAACCGGTACTGGAGCCTGGCCAGTCCTTTAAGTACACCTCCGGGTGCCCCTTGCGGACGGCCTTTGGTTTCATGCGAGGCACGTACACAATGCGAACTGAAGGCGGCGAGTCTTTTGAGGCGCAGATCGCTGACTTCGAACTCAGCGAACCGTACGCAATTAACTGAAAGTACGCGTAATGGTGGCTGACAAGGATGTTGCGGGTAGACCGGCTGGAAATCAAGAATTCCGTTTCCTGCAAACCGCTAGAACCCGTGGAATATTATTCAAGTCAGCTCGCACGTGGGGTTTCGTCCAACCACCCGAATCCTGAATCAGGCCGCGAACCGCTTTTTCCTGGCCGTAGCCAAGCTCCAGAACTAAATAACGTCGAGAGCCCAACAAGGCAGCGGACTCAGGGATGATGCGTTCGTAAGCCTCCATGCCCGTGGGACCGGACGCCCAAGCTTTCCGTGGCTCGTGGTAGCGCACTTCCGGATCAACTTCGTCGTTATTGGCGACATAGGGAGGGTTCGAGACAATGATGCCGATGTTGCTGCTTGAAAGAGAGAGCGCTCGCAGGAAGTCAGCCTGCACAAAGGTAATACGGTCATGGACCCCAAGCCGAGTGGCATTACGAGCAGCTGCTTCCAACGCGGCTGGAGATTGGTCAACTGCAAGGACACGGCCCCTGGGATTTCCTCGTGCCAGGGCGATAGCGATCGCACCGCTTCCTGTGCCGACGTCGATTGCCCAGCCCGCAGTCGGATCCCAGATCTTAAGGGTGTGCTCGACAACCCGTTCGGTCTCTGGGCGAGGGATGAATACCCCGGGGTGCACCTCGAGTTCGAAGTCGAGAAACGAGGCACGGCCTCGGAGGTACTGAAGAGGTTCGCGGTTAGCACGGCGGGTGGTGAGTTCAAAGAAGCTAGAAACCTGATCTTCTGCCAAGGGATCTAGAAGTGTGGCCAACAGCTGGGCACGCGAGTAACCAAGGACGTGACCGAGAAGCAGAGTGGCTTCGAGCCGAGCTCCTTCGATACCAGCAGATTCCAGACTTTGTTCGGCTTCATGTAGCGCGGAACCTACGGTCGAAAGGTGGGCAGGCAGTTGCGTTGTGTCCTTTCTCGCGTAGTTAGGCACGGTTGTCTCAGATGGCTTCAGCCGAAAGCTCTTGCTTGAGCCGCTCCGTCTCGTGGTGCGCGGCGAGTTCGTCGACGAGAGCTTGGATGCTACCGCTCAGGATGGAGTCGATCTGGTGACTGGTGAAGTTAATACGGTGGTCAGTGACACGGTTTTGCGGAAAGTTGTAGGTGCGGATTTTCTCCGAACGGTCTCCGGAACCCACCATCCCGCGGCGCTCCTCCGCGATTGCCTCGTGTTGCTCTTGAAGCTTCAAGTCGTAGAGGCGAGCCTTGAGAACACGCAGAGCCTTCGCCTTGTTCTTGTGCCATGAACGTTCGTCCTGGCACTGCACCACCAGGCCCGTAGGCTCGTGAATTAGGCGTATCGCCGAATAGGTTGTGTTGACACCCTGGCCGCCGGGACCTGAGGCGCAGAATGTGTCGACGCGCAGGTCACTCTCTTCTATCTGAATCTCGACGTCTTCCGCTTCTGGCAACACGGCGACAGTAACCGCAGAAGTGTGGATGCGCCCCGAAGCCTCGGTTTCTGGAACACGCTGCACGCGGTGGACGCCGCTCTCATACTTGAGCTGGCTGTAGGCCCCGGCCCCTTCTATGAGGGCGTTGACCTCCTTAAGCCCGCCGGTTCCCGTGAAACTTTCGTCGAGGATTTCAATGGTCCAACGCTTGCCTTCGGCGAAACGCTGGTACATTCGGAAGATCTCGGCGGCAAAAAGTGCGGCCTCTTCCCCTCCGGTGCCCGCGCGCACTTCAAGCACGACATTGCGTTCATCATTTGGATCCTTAGGCAACAAAAGCTTCATGAGCTGCCCCTCCAAGCCTTCCTTCTGTTCCTCTAGGGTGGCGAGCTCTTTCTCGGCCATTGCCTGCATCTCGGGGTCAGACTCATTGAGCAGGTCTTTGGCGCCAGCTATTTCTCTATCGACCTCTTGGAGGCTTTGGTAGGCTTCGATAACCTGGCGCAAATCGGCGTGATGCTTGGTGAGTCTGCGATAAAGGATAGCGTCCTGGATAACCTCAGGTTTGGCGATCTCTTCGTTCAGCTCGGCGAATTTGACCTTGATATCTTCGAGCCGCGAGATGACGGTGGTGTTCATAGGAAGCTCCGGAGCGCCGTTCCAGGGGCAGACAGGCCCCTAGGGGTGCGGCTCCGACTGGTTAGTTGATGGTTTCTTCCTCGGGGTTCTCGTTCTTGGCCTCCGCCGCAGCCGTGTCGGCGGGAACATCATCATCGTCACCCGTTTCCGCAGTGGTTTCAGCTATCGTCGCAGCGCGCGTCTTCTCTTCTTCGGCTTTGATGGCGGCGGCAGCTAGTTCGGCATCTTTTTTGGCTGCCTTGGCTTCCAATTCTGCTTTGATCGTGTCCTGTTCCGCGTAGAAGCCTTCATATTTTCGTTGAAACTTTTCAACACGGCCCGCTGAATCGAGCAGACGCTGTTTGCCTGTGAAGAACGGGTGGCATTCGTTGCAGACCTCA
>PBML01000047.1 GCA_002722645.1 Acidobacteriota bacterium | reverse complement strand
ATGACCGCGATTGCCGGGCCGAGCATCGGCGCAAGTCCGGTGATCGAAGCATAGTGGTGGCCGAACAAGACAAAGCGGTTGGTCGGCATGTAGTCGACATCGTCCCGAAGCGTGTGAGCTGGTGTCTCGCGATCAGGAGAAAGTTCGAAAACATGGTTGGCGAGAAATTTGGCGTACACTTTGTAAGCGACGGTGTACGCGGCAAAGCAGAGCAGCATGGCGATCAGTGGCGTCATCGTTCTATCCGTATTGTGCTGTCATTGGGCTCTCCACCCGTTATTTGGAAATTGTTGATCATTTCGCCTACTCCCTGACACTCTACAGCCTGCTAAGCCAGCGAGTTGCCGTTGGTTCTTATCGTAAGCTCCTTTCTATACCACACGACAGCGATGCAGCGGCAATCAACATTGAAAGATACGGGCAGGAAGCCGGCGATCAAGAAATCTCCGAGCAGCTATCAAGCCGCACAATCCAGCCTGTTACAACTGAATGCTAGCCCGATCGACACTGTCTTTTCATTGAGGTGATAAATCTCGTGGTTACACTTCATCTGAAGGGCTTTCTATTGGGCAAAGGAAGCGCGCGGATTATGCCATAATCCATAGATCTCAGGGATGCTTTCGGGGCGCCGGATGAACGGCTGCAATCGAGCGCCCAAGGAGTCGCTTATGCACCCCGCAACCGACCTGGTGTTCAGCAACAGCTTTAGTCCGCGGATCCGGGTGCGCCGTTTGGGTGTGTGCTCTTTTGATGATTCCCTCGCGCTGCAGGAGCGGGCTGCGCGCTCAGTGAGGGCTGGTGGCGAAGACGAGCTTCTTTATGTTGAACATCCAGCGGTTATTACCCTTGGTCGGGGAACAACCCCAGACCAAGTGCTCACCTCACGCCGCCAACTTGCTGCCGCCGGAATTAGCGTCATTGAGACCAATCGCGGGGGTGGTGCCACTTTCCATGGCCCGGGCCAGATCGTGGGTTACCCGATCGTCAGTTTG
The DNA here is from genome assembly GCA_002722645.1 of Acidobacteriota bacterium. Classification (GTDB taxonomy): domain Bacteria; phylum Acidobacteriota; class UBA890; order UBA890; family UBA890; genus UBA890. The sequence continues at coordinate 15,959 of PBML01000047.1, read as the reverse complement.
CAGCGTCGTGGAATCGGTGTTCGTTCTTATCTGCAAGGGCTCGAGACGGCATTGATAGGGGCGTTGAAGAGCGTCGGTGTTACTGCATTCACGAGGCAGGGGCTAACTGGAGTGTGGACAGAATTCGGTAAGCTCGTCGCTATCGGTATCGCCGTGCAGCAGGGCATCACCCGCCATGGGTTTGCTCTCAACGTTAAGACCGATCTTGAATCATTTAGGAATATCGTTTCCTGCGGCTTATACGACCCTGTTACGTCGTTGCAAAAAATAAAGTGGGATGGTGACGTAGCGGAGTTTACTCGGCGATTGGCAGCGGAACTCGAATCGTTTCTCGGCCAAGCATCTGTGCCCACCTCGCGCGCCGTACCCTTCGCGAGGCACAAGGTGCGAGCTTGAGTAGCCTGGCACCCGCAGGGAGNCATTCGAAGCCGGATTGGCTNCGNGTTCAGGCTCCCGGCGGGGGNAATTACGCACACCTAAAGAAGGTGCTGCAGGAGCGCGGTCTCCACACGGTTTGTGAAGAGGCGCGTTGNCCGAACGTTGGCGAGTGCTGGGGCGGCGGAACAGCTACGTTTATGTTGCTTGGTGACGTNTGTACCCGTGGCTGCCGGTTTTGCGCCGTGAATAGCGGCAATCCCGGNGGCNCAGTTGACGTTNGCGAACCGAGAAAGGTCGCTGAAGCCGTGGACGCCACAGGGCTGGACTATGTTGTCCTGACGATGGTCAATCGNGACGATTTGGAGGACGAAGGAGCCCAACACGTTGCTGCTTGTATCGGTGCAATTAAACGCCGCACGCCGNNAGTGNTTGTAGAGGCNCTGATCGGCGATTTTAGTGGTCGTGATCGNCTCGTCGACGTTGTATGTGACGCTGCCCCTGATGTCCTGGCGCACAATATCGAGACAGTGGAGCGGCTGCAGACGGCTGTGCGCGACCGTCGTTCTGGTTTCAAGCGCTCCCTTGGGGTGCTGTCGCGTGCCAAAGCACACCATTTGCAGCCCCGCACCAAGTCATCGATCATGCTTGGCCTGGGGGAGCGTGACGACGAGATTATCGCGGCGATGAAGGCCCTTCGCCAGCGTGGAGTCGACTTTCTTACCTTGGGTCAATATTTACAGCCAACACCAGAACACCTACCGGTACAGAAATATGTCCATCCAACGACCTTTGACGCTCATCGTGAGAAGGGCGAGGCTCTCGGGTTTCACTATGTGGCCTCTGGGCCGCTGGTGCGCAGCTCGTATCGGGCAGGAGAGCATTTCATTCGTGCGTCGATCGAGTCGCGGAGGACCGACGCGAATGAATGATCGATTGTGCCATGTTGGATGCTGCACTCTGTTATTGGACGAGCTGAAGCGTGCCTTTAATNACCGATAACGACCACGGCCTTGCTTCTATTCAATGGGCCACGTGCTTTTGGGGAGAACATGTCTGACGAATTTAAACTTCCGGATATCGGCGAGGGTCTTGCCGAAGGAGAGATCGTCAAGTGGTTAGTCGCGGTGGGAGACACCGTCAACGAAGATCAGCCACTTCTCGAGGTGATGACTGACAAGGCAACAGTGGAAATCCCTTCGCCGCGTGCTGGCACGGTAGCAAGACTGAACGTCGCCGAGGGCGATGTGGTCCAGATNGGCACGACGATTCTATTGTTCAGTGATGGAGTGAATGCTGTTGCCAATGAGGCTGCGGCGGCGGATGTGAACGCGTCTCCCGGCGTTACCTCCGATGACCTCAAACAGGCGCGAGAACTTGCAAGAGCGGAACGCGACGCGGCCGAAGCCTCAAGAAGTGATCTGGCGCACGGGGAGAAAAAAACGGGGGGCGTGGCAGCACCTGCGGCCCGGCGCCTTGCCACTGAACTTGGCGTCGACATTGACAAAGTAAGCGGAAGTGGTCCCGGTGGGCTGGTGACCAAGGACGACGTCCGCAGCTTTGCTGATAGTGTCGCGCAGCCGCCGGATGTTGATCCTCCGGGCGCCACTGTGGACAGTGCTGCCCACGATGGGCCACCTTCAACCCCTAGTCCTGATCTTAGTGAAGAACGGGTGGCGTTGCGCGGGCTACGACGCACCATCGCTGAGCGTATGTTGATTGCCAAAACGACGGTTCCGCACTACACGTATGTCGAAGAAGTGGACATGACCAAGGTGGTGACATTGCGGCGGGAGGCGAAGCCNAAGGCGGCTGAGCAAGGGATTAAGCTCACCTACCTGTCGTTCATCATTCGTGCTTTGGTGCTGGCCTTGAAGGACCACCCTTATCTGAACGCCAGCCTCGACGAAGACGCTGGGGAAATTGTACTCAAGCACTATTANAACGTTGGTGTTGCTACAGCTACTGATCGAGGTCTCATGGTTCCGGTAGTCAAGGGTGCAGACAGTATGGATCTTTTCGATCTTGCCTCTGAAATTACCCGACTCTCCGACGCCGCGCGCGATGGCAAGATCGCACTGGAAGACCTACAGGGAGGCACGTTCACGATCACCAGTACCGGTAACATCGGTGGCTTTCTTGCCACGCCGGTGATCAATGTTCCGGAAGTGGCGATTCTGGGGATCACCTCTATTCGTGAACGCCCTGTGGTAATGAATGGCGAGATCGTTATCCGCCACATGCTTAACCTATCTCTGTCGTGCGACCATCGGGTCGTCGACGGTGCGGTCGCTGCGTTATTCGTCCGTGATCTTGTTAAATTCCTGAAAGATCCCGGAGCCTAACCGATGACTAGCTTGTAGGGATGGAACTATGCCCGAAGACAAACGCGTAGACGTCGCTGTCATTGGTTCTGGACCGGGTGGATATGTAGCCGCGATTCGTGCCGCCCAGTTAGGGCTCAGTTCCCTAGTTATCGAAAAGGAATTTATCGGTGGAACTTGCCTGAATATTGGCTGCATCCCCTCTAAGGCACTGCTGGAGGCAACCCATAGGTTGTCGGCCATTCACGAGGCGAGCCAGTTTGGCATCGAGGTAAGCGACGTGTCAGTTGACTATCCACGCATGCAGGCAGAAAAGCAGAAGGTGGTTACGATGCTGACACGTGGTGTTGCTGGACTCCTCCGCAAGGGTGGCATCGACCTCTTGGAGGGGATTGGGCGGTTTAGAGGCCTGGGCGCGATCGAAGTGGACCTGGCTGATGGAGGCACCCAAGTTGTTCAGGCAGCGAACGCGATAATAGCCACTGGGTCGGTCCCAATGGAGATCCCGGGCGTTCCGTTTGATGGGGAGACGGTCGTATCGTCCCGCGAGGCNCTCGAGTTCAATGAGATTCCGAACCAACTTGTGGTCGTTGGGGCGGGATATATTGGTCTTGAACTAGGCAGCGTCTACTCTCGGTTGGGTAGCAGCGTAACCGTGCTTGAGATGATGGATAAGGTCCTACCAGAGATGGACGAGGATCTAGGTGTTGCCGCCCACGAAATCTTTGCCAGACAGGGTCTGGAGTTCCATCTTGGGGCAAAAGTTACTGGGGTGGAGATCGAAGAGAAGGAAGCGATCGTCCGTTACGAACTCGCCGGAAGCGAGAGCTATAGCACTGCCGACAAGGTGCTTGTCGCCACGGGCCGTCAGCCCTTCGTCGATAGGCTCGGACTCGAGACTGTAGGGCTCGAGCTTGACCCGCGCGGTTTTATCCCTGTCGATCCCGGTATGCGCACGGCGGTCGATGGTGTCTACGCAATCGGAGACGTTGTGCCGACGCCGATGCTCGCTCACGTTGCCATGGATGAAGGAATGGTTGCCGCCCAGTGCATCGCTGGGCAGCGGTCGGAGATGAACTACACAGCTATTCCGGCAGTGGTTTTTACCCACCCGGAAATTGCCTCGGTCGGCTTGAAGGAGCAAGAGGCGATCGACAATGGGCACACTGTTCGGACAGGGCGGTTCCCGTTCCGCGGCATCGGCCGTGCACGGGCCCGTCGCGATGTGGAGGGCTGGGTCAAGATGATCACCGATGCCGAGAGCGAGAAACTCCTTGGTGTTCACTGTATTGGTGCCGAGGCCGGCCACCTCATTCACGAGGCAGTTGTAGCCATGGCCTTCGGTGGTTCTGCCGAAGATATCGCGTTAACCGTCCACGCCCACCCGACATTGTCGGAAGCGATGAAGGAAGCGGCTCTGGCGGTCGACGGCCGGTCGTTGCACATCTAGCAGGGTGCTGCCATCGAAAATCTGTTTAACGCACGCCTCATTGGTACCGTGGAGCGTATCGTCTATGAGCAGGACGGTACCTCATGGGCAGTTATCCGTCTGCGTCTCGATGACGGCGATGTGGCAACAGCTGTGGGCGATCTCGCTCCGGTTTTCGAGGGCGAGCGACTCCAAATCGATGGTAGCTGGGTCGACGACGCTCGTTTCGGTCGCCAGTTTCGTGCGGACAAGTCGGTATCGGTGCGACCCACGGATGAAGTGGCGGTCGAGCGCTACTTGGCATCTGGTGTGGTGCCCGGTATTGGGCCCGAGATCGCGAAGCGGATCGTTAAGATTTTCGGTGACCGAACCCTTGAGGTTTTCGACGACACTCCAGAGAAGCTCCTATCAGTCCGTGGCATCGGAAGGGTTCGTTTGCATCGCATCAAGGAGCGTTGGGGAGAACAAGCGGCTGAGCGGGGGACGCGAATTTTCCTGCAAGGTTTGGGACTTGGCCCGTTCCTAATCAATAAGATTCTCCGTGCTTGGGGTCAGGACAGCGAGCAACGGGTGCGCGAAAATCCCTACGCTCTAGCCGCCTCGGGCGAGATCCCGGGAATCGGGTTTCGACGTGCTGACGAAATTGCCCGGCAGTTCCCGAAGTGGGGTTCAGAGACCGATGCGCGGGCCCGTGCGGGTGTTCTCCATGTGCTTGATGACCAGGCCACCCATGGGCATTGCTTTGTGCCATATGAACGCCTTATTCGGGTTGCCTGTGAACTCCTTGGAGTTGATGACGAGGACGTTGTCCGACGCGCGGTTGGCGGGTTGTTGGATGATGGCGATCTAGTTTCTGAACTGCTAGATGACGATGAAGTTGCGGCNTTGAGCCCGAAGGGTTCCAGCGAGGCCGAGGATGACCCGACGGCTGACGATGGACACCGTGCCGTATACAGGAGGGCTTTTCTGGAAGCCGAAAGACGCGTTGCGCGCCGACTACTGAAGATCGCTGCGACACCGGCCGCTGATGGCAAGCTAGGTGCTTTCTCCGAAGACCGAGCTGCCAAGGCGGTCGAGTGGGTTGAAGACCAACTCGGAGTTGAACTCGGGAGCGATCAGCGGAACGCGGTCGGGGTTGCTCTGTCACAAAAGGTGCTGCTTTTCACCGGTGGCCCGGGTACAGGGAAGACCACTCTGATTGATGCGATCGTTCGTTGTGGGCTAGCGGTAAGCGCCCGTATCGCCTTAGCGGCACCGACTGGACGGGCGGCGAAGCGCCTCTTGGAAGCCACAGGCCATGCCAGCATGACAATCCACAGGCTGCTTGATTACCGCCCGCACGACGGCGGCTTTGGGCGCAATATGGCGTCCCCGTTGGAGGCGGACATGGTGATCGTCGACGAGGCCTCAATGATCGATCTATTCCTGATGGATGCNCTGGTNTCCGCNGTGCCNCCNCGNGCNGTTCTGGTTTTGGTCGGGGATGCCGACCAGTTACCACCCGTTGGGCCGGGCGCCGTTTTGAGGGATCTCCTGGTATCAAAGGCGTTACCGACGGTGCGTCTCACTGAGATCTACCGGCAGGCGCGGCGTAGCCTTATCGTCCGCAACGCTCACCGGGTCAACCAGGGCGAATTGCCTGAGGGCATCGAAGGCATGGAAACATGGAACGAAGATGTCCTGCGGGATTTCTATTTCATTGGCGAGGAAGACGCCGATCGCGCCCGCGATATCGCTCTGGCATTGGTGTCGGAGCGTATTCCTGCCCGCTTCGGACTCAACGCTATGAGCGATATTCAAGTTGTCGCGCCGATGCATCGTGGTAAGGCGGGCGTGTCACGGCTCAATTTGACGCTACAGCAAAGGCTCAATGATGTCAGTGGCGGGCGCGCTGTTGGTGACTATATATTGCGCCCAGGAGATCGTGTCATTCAACAACGCAACGACTACGATCGAGAGGTATTCAATGGCGATGTGGGACGGGTCGCCGAAGCAGAGGCCCAAGGCTCGTTGACCGTTGTGTTTGATGGCCGACGTGTCGAGTACGATCAGGAAGCAGCGCGTCATCTTTCCCTCGCCTATGCGATATCGATACACAAAAGTCAGGGCAGCGAATATCCGGCTGTTGTTGTCCTTCTATTAACGGAGCATTACCCAATGTTGCAACGCAACCTTCTATACACAGCGCTGACCCGTGCCAAGAAGTTGGCAGTCTTGGTCGGGAGCCGACGCGCTGTGCGTCGTGCTGTTACAAACGCTGCGCCGCTGCGCCGTTGCACCCGTTTGGCACGGCGCTTGTCGGAACAGCCAACGCTGCCTGGGAGCAGTTCATGACCTCCAAGTTAGCGTTGAGCTATTTGACGGTTGGTGCATTTAGCGAGAATTCTTACGTTGTCGGCTGTTCGGAGAGTGGTTGTGGTGTACTAATCGATCCAGGTGGGGAGGTGCCAGAGCTGCTCAGCATGGCCGCTGATATGGGGCTGGAGATCAACGAAATCTGGTTAACTCACGCTCACCTCGACCACGTTCTCGGCTTGGCCGAAGCGGTGGAGAAGACTGGTGCACCCGTTTGGCTCCACCCCGAGGATCGGTTCCTTTATGATGCAGCTCCACAGCAGGGCGAGGCTTTCGGTTTTCCGGTTGGGGTGCTTCCCAAACCTGCTGAATCGTTGGAAGCGGGGCAGCAATTGAAGCTCGGTGGCCACTCAGTCGAGGTGCTCCATGTGCCTGGCCACAGCCCCGGGCACGTCGCGTTTTGGTTCCCTGGGTCCCGACTGTTAATCGCTGGGGATGTTCTATTCGCTGGTTCCATTGGGCGTACCGATCTTCCCGGGGGCTCCTATGAGACTCTTATGGACACGATTCGCCAGGTGGTCGTTTCCCTTGGCGACGATGTCAGGGTGTTTCCTGGGCATGGCGATCCGACAACAGTTGGGGCGGAGCGCAGGTCGAACCCGTTTCTCGTCGCGGGATAGCCAAATGCCGACAAATCTTTCGCAGAGCACGCCGGAGGTTCACTTCGATGGCCTTGAGACGCTTTGGGTGCAAATTACCGGTACGCTGTGCAACCTGACCTGTACACATTGCTTTATCTCTTGCGCTCCCGACAATCACGCCCTTGAGTTTATGTCCCGGGAGAAGATCCGTGCCTACATCGACGAAGCTGCCACGCTTGGGGTCAAAGAAATCTATTTCACCGGTGGGGAGCCGTTTCTCCATCCGTCTGCCATCGAAATTCTCGACGATGCACTAGCGGTGGCACCGACCGTCGTGCTGACCAACGGTGTACTGATTACTGAGCGCACAGCCGCTCGTCTCAGTGAGATCGCTGATGCTTCNTTGTATTCACTGGAAATTCGAGTNAGCCTNGATGCNCCAGNCGAGCANGCTAACGANGCCATNCGTGGNCCNGGNGTTTTNCGNAAGGCGCTGCGTGGTGTCCGTCGNCTGGAGCGNGNNGGGNTNATGCCGATTGTCACCGCCTGCGAGTTGGTAGTTGAACAGGNTCCCGACGACGTGGCGATGANCACCGATCGTCNGATGGAAGGGCCCTTGCCGGTGGGNGTTAATCCTGAGCTCTTGCCGCCGCCACCGTCCGATGACCAGTTNTATAATCGNTTCCAGTCCTTGCTGCNCGAGGAAGGTATCAAGCGGCCGAGGCTCAAGATNCTGCCCGTGTTTAACATGGGCATGCTNGAGGGGCGCCGNGCCGACCGNTTGTTNACNNAAGANATGTTGGAGGANTTCGATACCGGNAACCTTCAATGCTCCTCCGCGCGTCTNGTCGCAGAAGATGGGGTGTANGCCTGCCCGATCNTNGCNGGGGAGTCCGGTGCGAGGTTGCCNGGNAACACCCTTGCCGAGGCCAATAAGNCAATCANTTTGTATCACCCGTCGTGCACGACGTGTTNTGAAACCGGGATGACATGTCGGAATTACTGAACACGACTCAACCGGCNGTCTGGAGTGANCATCCCCATCGGATGGTCAGGGCGCCCTNCGNNGGTACGACGACGGCGTCNTTCGACCATGTNTACCANCGCGTAGCGCTGTTCGGAGGTATTTACAACAACTACTGGGCGCTTGAAGCGGTAATCGCCGANGCGNTCTCACGTGGTGCCGATNTGCTGTTATGCCTAGGCGACATGGGAGGNTTTGGCCCGAGNCCGGAGCGGATTGTTCCTCTATTACAGCGTGCCGGGGTTCCTTCCATNGCTGGCAACTATGACCAATCGCTTGCCCANGGACTCGAGGACTGTGGCTGCGGTTATACCGACCCNGCTGACAACTATTACGCNCAAATTTCTTACGCTCACACGTTTTCCAACACNCCGGTGGAACATCGCGCCTGGCTCGGATCGTTACCACAGCANGCCCGTGTNCAGGTCGGTGAACATTCAGTTCATTGTTGCCACGGTTCGCCGCGGCGAACCAATGAGTTTTTGTGGGAGACCGCTACATCCGACGCTCTATTAGAACGTTTCCTCNACGACTGNGATGCGGATGTGCTGGCCTTCACGCATACGGGCATCAAGTGGCAGCGGCGGTTGCGAGNTGCTGGGAGGNAGGCTCTNGCGGTCAACGTCGGCGTCATTGGAAGGCCTGAAAACGACGGGACGACGGGNGTCTGGTACACGATGATCGATGGNAACGACGGGCTCGANGTTCAATTTATCGNGATTGAGTATGACCATGAGCTCCTGGCTGCGGANATGGTCGCCGAGCGNTTGCCGNAGGAGTTNGTCCAGACNACNCTNACCGGNTGGTGGACGACCTGCCTGGAAATTCTGCCNGCCAAGGAAAGGCTNCGGGGCCGTTATTGATCGACNNNANTTNTTGTCGTNANGGGGGCAGANACACTNACTTATGNACNNCAGCTCTAACNTNCACTATCCCGCGAGGTAGCGTTCCGCGTCGATTGCGGCCGCNCATCCNTGGCCTGCGGCAGTGACCGCTTGCCGNTAGTGGTGGTCGTGTACATCACCGGCTACGAAGACACCTTCTATTGGNGTAAACGGNAAATGGCGTCCGTCCGGCGCCACATANCCCTGTTCGTCNAGACTGATGGGCGACTCTGTAAGTATCTCAGTATTCGGGTCGTGACCGATGGCAATAAAGCAGCCGTGTACTGAGAGGCTACCTTCTTCTCCGCTCTTGTTGTTGGNAANCCGGAGACCCTGTAACCCGTCTTCCGGATCACCCAGAAATTCGAGTACCTCTGTGTTCCAGAGAAACTCAAGTTTGTCATGGGCAAGGGCGCGGTCCTGCATAATTTTGCTGGCCCGCAGTTCGTCACGACGATGAAGCACGTANACTTTACTGGCGAAACGGGTAAGNAAAAGGGCTTCCTCCATGGCTGTGTCTCCGCCGCCGATCACNGCGATCTCCTGGTCACGGAAGAAGGCNCCATCACAGGTGGCGCAGGTTGAAACACCGTAACCGCGGAGCTCCATCTCGTTGGGTAGGCCGAGCTGTTTGGGNGAGGCCCCAGTCGCTATGATCAGAGCCTGGCANGAGTANGTTTCATCATTTCCTGTTGTTACCTTGATTGGCTGCTTGGTGAAGTCAAGCGTTTTGGCACTCTGATAAGACAGGAATTCGGCTCCGAANCGCTCTGCTTGCNCCTTCATACGGTCTATGAGNTCGGGCCCCATCACACCGTCAGGAAAACCGGGAAAGTTTTCGACGTCGGTNGTCGTGTAGAGCTGGCCGCCGAACTCAAGGCCTTCGATAACNAGGGGTTTCAGGCCGGCGCGACCTGTATAGATTGCNGCCGTTAGCCCGGCACAGCCGGAACCAAGGATAATGACATTGCGGGGATCGTCCAAAGTTTACTCCTTGTAACTCCAGAACCTACAAGGATTGTACCGTCACAGTGTGGGCAAGAGAACTCACCGCTGTTACCGAGGATGGTGTATTGGCTGGTCTGACGCTATGCACTTGGTGGGTTCGGAAGTGCCTAAGTTTGGCATCCGGGTTGTNCCCTANCGGCTTCCTGCACGTTTTAGNAGTCTACCTGGCCGTGAGTCCATCATCTGGCCATCATCNATGACCAGGGTCCCATTCACAAGNAGGTAGTCGACACCCAGNGCGTACCGCATTGCGTCGGCCCCGAAATCTGCCTCATCCTCNAGTTNTTCTTCATCGAATACCACNAGATCGGCGATCATGCCGGGNGCCACAACNCCACGAGTGTNGAGGCCAAGCCGGTGTGCGGCCANTGAACTCATTCGACGTACCGCATCCTCAAGTGTNAGGACACCGTCTTCCCGAACGTACTTAGCGATCACTCGAGGNAAGGCTCCAAAAGCCCTTGGATGGGAACTCGCAGTTGTCGTCGGGTTCACCGGGGCCGCATCAGTGTCAATCATGACGAAGTCTGCACGAAGAGCTTGCCGTTTCTGCTCCTCGTTCATGCTCTTCGGATTCACACTAACGCCCCCAGTCTGCACGAGGTCAAAAAAAGCGTTCCAGGGGTCAGTACCGAGCACCTCCGCAGCACCAGTGATTGAGCGATTAATCACGTTCGGATCAACCGCTTCTGGAGCTGCAACAATCAAAACGTTATTCCAGTCCATACCAACATGGCGATACCAGTTCTCCCAATCTGAGGTGCCTTCAACCTCTGCCCTTAATNGGNTGCGCANCTNGGGATCGGAGAGTGTGGCCAGGAATGCATTGGTGCCCTCAGCATAGTGCCGAGGGTGCAGNAACGAATTGAGACCAATGCCATTACGGATGTAAGGGTAGATATCAGCCGTGACGTCCATGCCTTCTGCACGAGCAGAATCGATGAGCGCCAGGGAATCANCCATAAGAGGCCAATTGTCCTGNCCAGCGGCCTTCAGGTGGTANATATGTACAGGAACGCCAGCACCTTCCCCAATAGNGATTGCCTCTCGGATTGCCTCCAGGACCGCATGGCTCTCGTTCCTCATGTGAGTGAAATACACGCCGCCATACTCTCCAGCGACCCTTGTTAGTTCAATAAGTTCTTCTGTGCGAGCATACACAGCAGGCGGATATATCAATGATGTAGACGTTCCGACGGCGCCATCTTCCATTGCCTGGCGGACCAGCGCCTTCATCTCCTCAAGTTGCGCAGTTGTCGGTTGAACGTCTCTCTCCCCAAGTACCACACGCCTGACCTGCGTTAGACCAACATTGTGAACNACATTGATAGGAATCCCGAAGCGTTCCATGATTGCGAAATACTCTGCATACGTGTTCCAGCGGACCGTTTCACCGTCGATGATCAGAGGTGAACTCTGTGTCTCGGCACTCTGGGGTGCAGGAGACCCTCCTTCGCCGGAGAGNTATGTCGTGATTCCTTGGCGTAGTTTGCTCTCTGCGCTCGGTGGATCCGTGATGAGNACGAGGCTGGATTGCCCCATCATGTCGATGAAACCAGGACTCACAATGCGATCNTTGGCNTCAATGGTACGAGNAGCATCCCTTNCGCTTAGAGAGCCGACCTCAGCAATCACATCGCCTCGAATGCCNACGTCAGCTCGAAACCAGGGATTACCGGTTCCATCTATGACACGAGCACCGGTGATGAGCACATCGAACGGTACCTCTCGGTCGGATCCTGATTCGCTCCCGCCCGATGGCACACACCCAAATAAGGNGACAANTGCAACNGAGGNAACAAGGGNAACGACCATGCTATGTATAGTGCGAGACATGAGNCCTCTTTTTAGNCGCCCCAAGATCGGGGATTTGTTGAAATCGGGATCGTGTTCCAAATATGGGGNNCTGGTTGCTGATNTCATCANCGTGACCCCATCATAGGNAGCCGCGTTAGAATCGCAGAGTCAACATACTGAAGGAGGATTCGATCGTGCAACCCGTAGCTTTAGTTACNGGCGGCGGCGTGCGNGTTGGNCGGGCTATTACATGGGCTCTAGCTTCCTCCGGCTACCGAATGGTGGTGAATTACCANACCTCTNCCACNGCGACCCAAANTCTCGTCGACCAAATTCGTGAANGNGGTGGAGACTGTATCGCGGTGCAGGCCGANGTTGCNNACCGCTCACANGTAGATCGANTGCTGGGTGCAACANTGGAGGAATACGGNGGGATTGANGTGCTGGTAAACAATGCTGCCATCTTNGACGAGCAACCTTTCCTTGAAGTCGATGACGANCTTTGGCAGCGTACNCTCGCCGTAAACCTGACTGGCTCCTNCTATGTCGCTCAAGCAACGGCCCGCGTCATGGAACGCGGACGTGGTGGCCNTATCATCAACATCTGTGGTACNGCTGGGATCGCGCCGATCGGCTACTACACGCCATACTGTGTTGCTAAGGCTGGCGTCGANATGTTGACTCGCTGCATGGCGGANGCGTTGGCGCCNCATATACANGTCAATGGNATCGCNCCNGGCACCGTNCTTTTTCCTGAAGGAACNACTCAGGAAGAGCAGCGTCGGGTAATCGAGCGAATTCCTGGTGGAGCGATCGGCCGNCCTGANGACATCGCCGNNGCCGTCTGCTTTCTNNCTNGGGCGCCANCCTATATGACGGGNACTATCATCGCTGTNGATGGTGGTGCTGGTCTTGGGGTAGCGTGANGGNCNGATGAGTGCCTCNGGGATTCGNGTCGTGTTAACCGGNGCAGCNGGNTACCTGGGTACCGTGTTGGCTCGACGTTGCGTCGANAATGAGGCAGAGGTTCTCGGGCTCGACATTCGANNCCCTGGAAGCAANTGGCCTACGCANGCCAGCTTTGCGATCCATGACGTGACTGATTCATCACTGGCAACNCGACTGAACGATTTTGCCCCAGANGTGCTCGTTCACCTCGCCTGGATNTTNGACCCNGTTCACGATCAGCAGNATGAAGCACGTGTTGATGTCGATGGGACCCGCAATGCGTTCGAGGCCGCCGCCGCCGCCGGCGTGCGCCGGATTTTCTACCCNAGCAGTACCACCTCCTACGGTATCGATGTGNATCGGTCGCGCCCATTNCTCGAGTCCGANCCNCCAGTTTCTAATCCGNCCTATCCNTACGGTCGATTCAAGGCNGAGGTNGAGCANTGGCTTCCCGAATTNCGCNAAGCCAACCCGAGTATTGATGTCGTTGTAGCGCGTACTTGCATCGTGATNGGAGNTCACACAAAGAACATCGTCACCCATATCACCGGGTGGCCGGTAATGTTTCGGGTGGCCGGAGCGAACCCGCCGATGCAGTTCATGCATGAGACGGATGCTGCGGACATGATGTGGTGGGCGATTACCGAAGCTCCCGCTGGCACGTTTAACGCNGCCAGNTCCGGGGTTGTGTCGTACAAGGAGATCTGCAGGATGGCAGGCCGGCTGTGCATTCCNCTCCCTGCNTTTTTGNTATATNCCGCCGTTGAATTCGGGTGGCGCCTTCGNCTCCTGCGNTTCCCCTCAGGATTACTTGACTACATTCGTTACCCGTGGGTGGCGGATACGGTTCGCATGACCGAAGAACTCGGTTTCCGCCCGAGGTTTAGTAGTCGTGACGCGCTCCAAGCGTACCTGCAAGCGAGCGGTTCTCAACGGTCCCAGGAGACACCGAAAAGGATTAGATGAGTGTTGATTCCTGGGTTAGTTTCTGTGGCCCCCTTGTTGGACAGGTGATGGAATCGATACTCACCACCAATCGCAAGTTCGTCTTGGACTAAGTATTGCAGTCCGAGTCCGACCTGCGGCGTGAAATTGCGAGTCGTTTCGCCGGGTGGCACCTGCTCGTCTGTGTACAAGATACCCGCACCACCGAGGAACATCGGTTGCCAACGATTTGTGGTCCATGTGTAACGGAACAAGACATTGAGTCCCAATCCCGAGGCACTCGGGTCTTGATCGATCCAAGCTTTGACGCCCTCGACCACTAGCGCAACCTTTCCACGCATCCACATAGGCAACGGGCGACCTCGGTAAAATTGTGGCTGCCAAGCCACCCGAACGATGACCTGCGAAATTGAAGTTGGTGTGCGCGCCACATCATAGACTTTGCCGTTGCCCCAGCTAAGGAGAGCACCGATCTCGAGGGTGTCAGGGTTTAACCCTGCGTCACCCGGGATGGTTTGAGCCGTTTGAGGCACATGGATGCTGGCCTGCAACGTTGTTGCTTGAATGGCACCGCAAGCGGCTAAGGTAATCAGGGTTGAGGCAAACATATTGTCCTGCAGACGTCCTCGATAGTTCCTCTACTGTTGGGTGTGATCGAGTTACTCGGATCAGTAGTCATTCGTGAACCTTCCCTCGATCGAGTTACTGTCAAGGTCTTCTCGCCACCCTTCCTGGCGTGAGGGTTCTGTCACCCGAAGATAGGCAAGAAAGACGACCGCGAGCGTGGTGATTGAAACACCCATAATTAACCACAAATGCTTGGTATAGGTGGTTTCGTTAAAGATCAGTGGAAGGCCGAACAAGGCGATTAGGTTGTTCAGCCCGTGCGCCAGGATGGCAGGGTACAGTGAGTCCGACCGCCATACCAACACAGCGAGGTACGCGCCGACGAGCCCCACTGGTAGCAAAACGATCGGGTTTAGGTGGAACAAGGCGAACAATACGGCGCTTGCAATGATTGCTGAAATCCAGCCGCCGCGATGCCGCAACAGGTTTAGTAACAGCCCGCGGAAAAGAAACTCTTCACAGATCGCTGCGGTTATTACGGCTGCAAGAAATAACATCAATAAATCGAAGTTAGTCTCGGTTGCCACGAACTGCTGTACGATTTCTTCCATCATCTGCCGGGTCGGCGAGTTTTCTGGAAGCTGGTTGGTGATGGCGAACTGCATTGCGCCGCCGGTTGCCTGCAGCGGAATTGCGGCACCCATCGCCATGTAATAGTGGATTGCCTTAGCTGGGCGCAGGGCGAACGCTTGGCGGACCGGTATCTTCATCATTTGGACAAGCCACAGCGAAAGTCCAAGAAGGCCGAGAAACTGAGCCACCATGAGAGTAACGCGAGAATCCAGACCGGCCAGGGAAAGCAACCCTGATAGCGTGATGTACACCAGCAGCGCCAGACCGTATATAACGAGGGCGACACGGCGAGACGAAACCGCGGGGGGCCAGGGCATAGCTTCTCCGCTGTAGGAATTAGAAGTGGCGCGTTATCGTAACATCGCCTCGGACCCCATTCTTAAGACGATTGTCTCCTCAGCCCCAGTCTAAAAGGCGATGAGTATGGAACGAACACCAACCTCTCCAACCCCCTATAGTGCTCACCTGGGTATCGAAATCGTGGAAACTGGCGACGGAACTGCGTTATTGCGGTTGCCGCTGCTGGAGCACATTTGCAATCGTCGGGGTGTCGTCCACGGTGGTGCACTCGCGTCGTTGCTCGATTCAGCCCTAGGCACAGCAGTGATCTCGTCGATTGATCACGAGGAGTGGTGTGGAACCCTCCAGCTTTCGGTGCAATATAACGATCCCGCGCGTCGTGGGCCTTTGGTCGGCGTCGGACGTGTTGTGCGTCGAGGTCGCCATGTTGCCTTTGCTGAAGGCGAGGTAACCGACGGCGAGGGCCAGATTGTGGCGAGAGCCCACGGAACTTGGGTGATTTGGCCGGGGCATCCAGATGGTGAAGCTACTTCCAGTTAAGCTCCCGCGTGCTCTGACTGGAGCCGCCTAGGGCCAGAGGTGCCCCGTGGGTTTTTTGGGGAAACGGGGATAAGACTGACGGTGGCTCCCCTTAGTCCTTTAAGACATCCATTTCTTTTAATTTCTGCTCAAGCATTATTACTTTGCCAAGTGCAGCAAGTCCGAAAACAAATCCAATAATTCCCATTGCTTCCATAATTCAACTCCGTCTAACAAGAGTCATAGAGCCTCGGATTTTTGGCGGATGGG
>PBML01000046.1 GCA_002722645.1 Acidobacteriota bacterium | reverse complement strand
GGAGTCACTGCTCAGATCCCCGCACACCTGGTGGGAGCCGGCCTCGGTCTGACCTCCGAGGGAGGAAGCCTCCATATGCAGTCCACCGACCGGAAACTCCTGCGGGAGCTGGGTCTGGATCGGCTGCACCTGGGGGACCTAGTAGCCCTGGAAGACACGGACAGCCGCTACAACCATGGATACCTGCGGGGCGCACGGGCGATCGGAGTGGTGGCCTCCACCGACGGTCCCCGAGCCGGCTACGGCCCTGGCATCGCCATCCTCATGACAGCCCCGGCGGGGCAACTCGGGAGCTTTGAGTCCACCGACACCAACCTAGTCCAACTCCTGGGCATGGAGGACTGACGCTTGATTCCGATGACCGCTGTCACCCAGGAGAGCCTAAGGGTGTTCGTGGTGGAGGTCCTCCAAGCCATGGGACTCTCCAGAGAGGACGCCGATATCTTCGGCGATGCCCTCATCTTCTCTGAGCTCCGCTTCCACCCCGGCCACGGCCAAGGGGTAAAGAAACTGAGGCGCTATCAGAAGCGATTCAGCCAGGGTCTCTTCGACCCGGGCGCCCTCTGGGAAATTGTGAAAGAGAGCCCGGCTCTAGCGCTAGTCGACGCCCATAACGGACTTGGTACGGTTGCAGCAGCCCGAGCCATGCAACTGGCCATCGAGAAAGCGAAGGTCTGTGGCATCGGGCAAGTAGTGGTTCGGAATTCCACGCACTTTGGCTCGAGCGCCGTGCATGCTTGTCTGGCCGCGGAGGCAGGGTGTATCGGGATTGCCTTCACGAACGCCGGACCCGAGATGGCACCCTGGGGTGCCCGGGAAGGTGCCGTTGGCACAAACCCCTGGGGGATCGCCGCACCGACAGGGCTCGGATTCCCTGCGGTTCTTGATATCGCACTCACCACAGCTGGCAAAGGAATGATGCGCTGGCATGCGGACGAGGGACAGCTGATGCCACTGGACTGGGCACTGACCCCCGAGGGAGAGGAGACGGATGATCCAGAGGCCGCGATGGCTGGAGCCCTACTTGGAATCGGGCGCTACAAAGGATACGGCCTGGCCTTCATGACCGACGTCCTGACTGGTGTCATTGGAGGTGGAGGTTACGGACTCACCCCCTACGCTGACCCGGAAAAATGGGATGTGAGCCACACACTCATCGCTATCGACATCGAGTGGTTCATGCCGCTCGACGAGTTCCGCCAGAGGATGGACGACTTCACGGACATGATGAAGTCCAGGGCCCTCAGGCCTGGATTCACTGAGGTCCTCATCCCTGGTGAGCAGGAAGCGCGGCGAGTAGCCCGAAAATCAGTAGTGGGAATCCCCCTAGAGAATGCGGTACTAGACGACCTTCGAGCACTGGGCACAGAGTTGGGCGTTGGAGCTCAAATCACCGTCATAGGACCATGGGAGGACGATACCCTTTGAAGCCCCTCCCACCCCGCTTCCGCGAAGACGTCCGGCGGCGACTCCGGGAGAGGGCCCAAGCAGAGGGGCTAGACGGCCTGCTATTGCTCGGATCCGGGAATCTAGCCTACGCCACAGGCTGGCACTTTTCCGTAAACGAGCGCCCCATGGGACTCTGGCTCCCGGTCGAAGAGGAGGCACTCCTACTGGTGCCACACCTGGAGCTAGAGAATGCTATGGACATCCCCGGGGTCGAGGTCCGGACCTACCAGGAGTTCCCCGGTGAGTGCCCGCCCGTCCTCTGGATGATCGAGGAAGCGGGTGCCGGGCGGATGGCTGTGGACACACTTCGGGCCGAGCTCTTGGCAGAAGCCCGCGCGAAACTCAAGCGACTGGAGCTCGTCGACTATGCTAAGCCCGAGCGCGCCGTGAAGGGAGCCGCTGAGCTTATCCTGATCCAGGAGGCCGCCCGCTTCGCCGACCTAGTGCTCGAGCGATTACTGGAGATGGGGGGAGACATCATCGGACACGGCGGTACGGAACAAGACCTGTTGACCGATTGCACGGGACACGTCGGAGAAGTCCTGTTGGCCACCCACGGCGATGCGTTCCAGGGGACACGGACAAGGATCACGGCCTCCATCCACTCCGGCCCCCGGGCCGCCCTGCCCCACGGCACAGTGACGGCCCGTCAGCCTCTACCCGGCGAGCCCATAGTGGCCGGAATCGGGTGCAGCCTGGGCGGATACCATGCAGAGAGTGGTGTGACTTTCGTCCTGGGGGAGATACAGCCCGAGCAACTTCGGGTCATGGAGGCGATGGCCGAAGCGGGTGCTGCCACAGTACATGCCCTCGAGCGCGGGTGGCCTTGCTCCCGCGTGAACGAGGCCGCCCTGGGCGCCATACGGGATGCCGGACTGGCGGATACCATCCGCCATCGGATCGGTCACGGGATGGGTGTCGAGGGGCATGAAGCCCCGTGGCTCGCCCCTGGTGACTCCACCCTCACTACCGCTGGAATGGTGTTCTCCTGCGAGCCCGGCGTGTATCGCCCCGGTGTGGACGGATGGCGTACCATCGACACGCTTGTGGTGGGCCCGGATGGCGTGGATCTAGCGAGCCGCTTCCAGACAGACCACCCTTTCGAGACCCGCACCCTTCCCTGCTGAGGAGTTGAAGCATGCCCGAACCCGCCGCCTGGCGATATCAGAAGATCACCAAGCCGATGTTCGACCTTCCCACCCCGCACCTCGTGCTGATGGGGCGGATCCTAACCATGGCGGGAGAAGTCATCGAAAACGGTTTCGTGGAGCTGAAGGAGGGAAAGATCGTGGCGCTGGGTCCACAAACCGATCTGAAGGCAGGCTCGGCATCGGTCGAGGAAACCTCTGGGACCCTCATGCCGGGCCTCATTAACAGTCACGCGCACCTCAACTGGGACGGGATTCACGACCTGGCTCGCCAATCCATGGACGACCCCCGTCCCATCTCAGCCTTCAAGGCTGCTGGAAACATGCTCAAGAGCCTGCGTGCGGGAGTCACCATGGTCCGGGACCTCGGGTTCCATGAGATGAACCTCTTTTCCAAACAAGCGGTGGAACAGGGAATCTTTCCGGGACCGAGACTAAAGGTCTGCGGAGCAGCCATCATCCAGACCGGAGGGCACACCTATTGGGTCTGCCGGGAGGCCAGCGGCGTGGATGAGATGCGCCGGGCGGTCAGGGAACAGGTGCGGGGAGGTGCTGATCTTATCAAAATCATGGCCTGCCATGACACCCTCGAGTTCACTGATGAGGAGCTAGAGGCCGTCATCGACGAGGCTCACCGGAACGGTCTTCCTATCACCGCACACGCCACCTACGACGCCTGCATCGAGCGGGTCGCGCGCTTCGGGGTGGACTGCATCGAACATGGCGGCTCAATGTCGGACTCTACCGTGGCCCTTCTCATCGAGAAGGAGATCCCCGTGGTCACCACCTTCGCACCCCTGGTGCAGCAGAGCCAACCCGAGATCGCTCGCCGATTCGGGATCCCGGAATGGAAGATCGAGGAACGGAAGAAGGCCGTGGCCAACCCAGAACGCTACGAGGGGTTGGTGAAGGCCGCCCGCGCGGGAGTCCCGATCGTCTTCGGGACCGACGCAGGCAGCCCGGCGGTTGAGCACGACGTGATCGCACCCGAGCTCGCCTTCATGGTGAAGACTGGGGTGTGCACCGACAACATGGACGCCCTCGCGTCGATCACCACCCGGGCGGCCAGGGTTTCAAGGATGGAGGACGTTGTCGGTACGCTGGAGGTGGGCAAGGCCGCTGACATCATCGTGGTAGACGGCTGTCCCGACGAAGACCTTGGCGCTCTGGAGCAGGTGACGACGACCTTCGTGGGCGGGCGGAGGATGCACGGTTGAGCCTCTTACTCTCCCGCCTGGCCCCGCGCATCGTCGAGGAAGACGGGGCCTTCCGCACCCGGATGCTCAGTATCGCTGCTGGCCTAACCGATGTCATCGCCCTAGGCCGCGGAGACCCAGACTTCCACACGCCGGCACACATTGTAGAGGCCGCAAAAGCGGCTCTCGATGCGAACCATCACCACTACACCGGACCCACCGGGATCCCTGCACTGCGAGAGGCCATCGCGGACAATCTCGGCGCACGGTACGGACTCGACTATGGCGCCGACGAAGTTGTGGTGACGGCCGGAGCCCAGGAAGCCATCATGCTCACTATGCTGGGGCTCTGTTCTCCCGGCGACGAGGTGCTCATCACGAGCCCCCGCTTCACCACCTACGACACCGCGGTTGGCCTCTGCGGAGGCACACCCATCCCGGTCCCCACTTTTGAGCGGGACGACTTCGCACTGGACGTGGTGGAAATCGAGAAACGCATTACCCCCCGCACCCGGATGTTCGTCCTGGTCTCCCCTAACAATCCTACTGGGGCCGTGACACCTCCAGAAGCCATACGGGCCATTGCCGAACTGGCCATCGAACACGACCTCATCATCGTAGCCGATGAGATATACGGAAGGATGATCTACACACCGAACGAGCATCTATCCATCGCAACCCTGCCAGGGCTACGGGAGCGGACGATCACCCTCAATGGCTTCTCTAAGACCTACTCCATGACAGGGTGGCGGGTCGGGTACCTCGCTGCCCCCGCGGAACTGGTGTCGATGTTGACCGAACCTCGGCACACTCTCTCCATCAACACTTGCACCATCAGCCAATACGCAGCCTTGGCCGCACTCACCGGCCCGCAGGAACCTGTCGACGCGATGATCGAAGAGTATGCCGAACGTCGGGCCTGGCTCATGCCAGCCCTGAGCGAAGCTGGCTTCAGCTACGGTCATCCCGGAGGCGCCTTCTACATCTACACGAACATCTCGTCATCGGGACTCTCATCCCCACTGTTCTGCGAACGACTCCTCCAAGAAACAGGCGTAATGCTCTTCCCCGGCACCATGTTCGGGGACACCAGCACTGACTACATCCGGATCAGCTATCTCCAACCGTTACCATTGATCCAGGAAGCGATGCAACGCATTACCTCCTTCACCTCCCGCACTCGATCTGTGACATGACCACTCCAGAATCCAGGGACCGCTTCGTCGGCATCCAAATCAGTCCCATCAGCTTCGTAGACGAAGGAGTGGATACGGTCCTAGACACGCTTAAGAACCGGGTGGGGATCAACGTCTTGATGCTGGGTACGGTGAGTTGGCTGGGACTCAAGTCGGGTCGTTCGATCAGCCACGAGCTCGACGGGTGGCCCGATCACGGAGTCCCGGAACCCTACCAGATGCGCGGAGGCGCCTACTTCGACCCGGACCCCCGGTATTACACCGACACGTTCATGGCAGACTACCGGAGCCGTGATCCCGAGTTCAGTGAACGTGACATCCTCAAAATGGTGGTCCCCGCAGCACACGAGCGCGGGATGAAGGTCTACGTCGAATTGATGGAGCCTTTTTTCAAGTACGCCGGGCATGGTTCAGCCGGAACTGTGGAGATCCCGACCCTGGCGCAGGCTATGGAGGTCGACCTCCTCGGTCGCCTGGGTAGTGACCCCTCGACCTCAAATCCAGGTTACCGGCGCTGGATACACTCGATGATCGAGGACCAGGTACGGAATCACCCCATAGATGGGGTCATGTGGTGTAATGAGCGGAACTCGCCCCTCGACACGCTGATTCAGGGAGGCGCACCCGGCGACTTCTCCGAACCGGCACGCAAAGAGGCCGCAGAACGGGGGATCAACGTGGAGAGGTGCCGGCAGGCTCTCCTACGCCTGTACGATTTCATGCAAGAGGCAGCGGCTGGTAAACAGTTCCCCGACGGCGCACTCATCACCTTCCTTCGTGTACTCCTGAACAACCCTGAAGCCCTTGTCTGGGAGAAGTTCTGGCTTGAGAGGAACAAGGACCTGGACCGGGAGCTCTACGGGTTGGTGAAGTGGTGCAAGCCGGAACTTCCGTTTGGACTGAACGTGTGGAACCGAAATCACTTCAACCCGATCCGTCGCGCTCAGTGGCCATGGGCCGAACAAACACTCTACGCCGACTTCGTGAAGCCCATCACCTACCAACACCAGGCCGGTGAAGTCTGGTCCAGAGAACTCTCCTTCTTTCGTACAACGATCCTAAGAGACTTCGAGCCTGATGAAGCCACCCGTGCGCTGTTCCGCATTCTGGGCCTGAACGAGGCCCCGTTCGACGAATTGGTAGCCACCGGAATGGACCCGGACAGCTACGTCCATGGACAGTGCGCGGATGCCCTGCGGGGTGTGGATGGCAAGGCGAAGGTGTACATGGGCATCGGCGTGGACGCCCCGCGTACCCTGCCCGAAACCGCTAAGTGCTCGCGGGACATCGTGTACCGCTCAATCCTGGCAACCTACCGGGCCGGTGGGCATGGAGTGGTCTTGGCTCCCAACTACGCGTCGATGCACCTGACCCACCTTGATGGCGTGGCAGAGGCACTTGAAGAACTGGGTCAGAAGTGAGCTTCATGAGATCCGTCCTCGGAGGAGAGGTCAAGTGAGCACTCCTCCGCTGCTGGAGGTACGTGACCTCCAGACCAGTTTCATCCTTGGTGGACGTGCCCCATTGGTCGCAGTGGACGGGGTGGGATTTTCCGTGGCCCCGGGCGAGACACTCGCCATCGTGGGTGAGAGCGGATCGGGCAAGTCGGTGACTGCACTCTCCATCATGCGCCTCCTTCCGCCCAGGGTCGGCAGGATCACTCGGGGATCAATCCATCTCGGGGAACGGGATCTCACGCAACTGCCTGAGGAGGAGATGCGAACCGTTAGGGGCAAAGAAATTGGAATGATCTTTCAGGAGCCCATGACCAGTTTGAATCCGGTTCACACCGCAGGCACGCAAATCGCCGAAGTACTGATCCAACATGAAGGACTCTCTAGTCCGGAGGCTCGGGAGCGGGCCATATCAATGCTCGACACCGTTGGCATCTCAGAGCCGGCCCGGCGCGTCGACAACTATCCTCACGAGATGTCTGGAGGCATGCGCCAGCGCGCCATGATCGCAATGGCGCTGGCGTGTCGTCCGAGCCTCCTCATTGCCGACGAACCCACGACTGCCCTCGACGTTACGATCCAGGCCCAGATCCTTGATCTCATGGAAGAGCTCCAGGACGCGCTTGGGATGGCCATTATCTTCATTACTCATGACCTGGGCGTCGTCGCCCAGATGGCTCGGAGGGTCGTGGTGATGTACGCTGGGCAAGTGGTGGAGGCCGGCCCTGTGGCGGAGATCTTCGGTCACCCCAGAATGCCCTATACGGCCGGACTTATAGGGTCGATTCTCCGCCTCGGCAGCTCGGGAGGAGGACAGCGCCTCCGAACTATTCCAGGCCAGGTTCCCTCACTGTCGGAGCTACCATCGGGGTGCCGGTTTTCCACCCGTTGCCCCCACGCCCAGCCTGAGTGCGTGGAGACACAGCCACAGCTAGAGTTGATTTCCGACGGGCACAAAGTGCGCTGCATGCGCTGGCAGGAACTGGATTTGGCTACGGAGACTGCCTAGTGACGGACCACCTGCTCCGCGCAGAGCACCTCGTGAAGCGGTTCCCCATCCGGGGGGGAGCTCTGAACCGGGTGGTCAATTACGTCCAGGCCGTGAATGGCGTCTCTTTTATGGTGCGCCGTGGAGAGGTTCTCGGGCTTGTGGGAGAGAGCGGCTCCGGGAAAACCACGATAGGACGGCTGGTCCTCCGTCTCGAGGAGGCCACCGCCGGAAAGGTGATTTTCGACGGTACCAACATCTTTGAGCTCCCCAAGAAAGACATGCGCCGCTTCCGGAAGCGGATGCAGATCATCTTCCAGGATCCCTACGCCAGCCTGAATCCCCGGGAGAAGATCCGGACGGTGATCGGACATGCCCTGGCGCTACACCGTATTGGCACACCGGAGAGTAGACGTGAGCGTGTGGTCGAGCTCATTGAGCAGGTTGGGCTCTCNCCGGATCAACTGGACCGGTTCCCTCACGAGTTCTCCGGGGGACAGCGCCAGAGGGTCGGGATCGCTCGGGCCTTGGCGGTGAACCCAGATTTCCTGGTTGCGGATGAGCCGGTCTCAGCCCTCGACGTCTCCATCCAGGCCCAGGTCATCAACCTCCTGAGCGATCTCAAGGACCAGCTCGACCTGACCATGCTCTTCATTGCCCATGACCTGGCGGTCGTGGAACACATCTGCGACCGGGTGGCCGTGATGTACCTCGGGAAGATCATGGAGATCGCTCCCTCCGGCACCCTGTACAATGACCCCAATCATCCCTACACCGAAGCGCTCCTCTCAGCCGTTCCCGTGCCGGAGCCGGGACATCGACAGACGCGGACGGTCCTGAGTGGGGATATCCCCAGCGCTATCAACCCTCCCTCGGGGTGTGTCTTCCGGAGTCGATGCCCCCGTGCAGAGGCCATCTGCGCCAATGAAACCCCGGAGTTAAAGCAGATAGGCCCTGATCACTTTAGCGCCTGCCACCTGACAACCTGAGTCACCGCCATCCGGTCAGAGCGAGTTCGCAAAGCCCTTGAGGTCGCGGATTGTTGCCGCGTACACGTCGGGGAGCGCTCCTCGAAAGATCACGTCCGCTGCGTGAGCTGTGCCATTGACAGTCCGACTATACACAGGCACACCGGCGGCGCTGAGCATCCGGAAGTATGCCAAACCTTCATCCCGGAGCGGGTCCAGTTCATTAACCGATATCACATGCGGTGGCAGCCCTTTCAGCTCCTCACGGTTGGCATGGTATGGCCAGCAAAGGGGGTTGTGATCGTTCACGTGGTCCGGATCGTATGCGACTGCCATCACGCCCATCGCACTGCAGCTCAGGAAGTAGTCATCATTTTCATAGAGGGACGGAAGCTCCGGAATCTTGCGGGTCCATGCATTGGAGATGTAGGGGCAAAGAGCATATGTCCCATCAATTTGGTCGAGCTTGCTATCCTCTTTGGCCCGAATAGTCATGGCGAGAGATAGGTTGCCACCCCCCGATTCCCCAGAGACAATAATCTTCGAGATCCCGAGTTCGGCCTTGTTGTCGAACGTCCATTGCAGTCCGCTCATGCAGTCGTTTAGGCCTGCAGGGAATGGGTGGTTCCCCAGCCTTCCAGCGCCATTCCGAAACTCCACACCTACGACCACCATGCCCGCAGCGGCCAGCTCATCACGCCAGCGCACGTAGGGGGTGTCGGTAGCTGCTAGAAGAACCATACCCCCTCCATGGACATGATAAACGCATGATGGAGAGTCGGAAGCATGCCTAGGCCGGTGTATGTATAGCTTGATGTCGTTACCGTCCGCTCCCGTTATCACTTCAGTGTGCCTTTCCACATTATCGATAGGCGGCAAATCAGCGAACCAGATCTTGAAGGCATCGTTATAGCTTGGCTCAATCATCGCGATGAATTCGCGTATTTCCTCGATCGGCGACTCAGCTGTCACAGGTATCGGCTCAGGTGCCAGGTCGAAGCCGAGCTCCGCCATAGCTGCTACCATTCGAGGATCAGCCCGTGGCTCCGTCTTCAAGACTCTAGTGGGATCACCAAGCCTGCCTGGTAAAAGTAGCTGCTCCCCACTGAGATCGAATTCGCCGGACATAATCGTGGTCCTCTCCTAAAGGAANAAATTGAACGGGACCTCAACCAGATGCTGGCTGAGATCTTTCCAAATGACGGCTAATTCCGAGAAGCTACTTCTTGTGAACGTAAATCAGAAAAAGACCCGGAAGAAACGTAATAAGTCCCTGAGACCAACTCAGGTAACCCAATAAGCTCAGTAAGAGCGAAGAGAGCAACAGGCCATATCCAAGCCTGAGTTTCCTCATGAAATGAATGACAAAATCACAAGTGCTGTAGCNATTACCAAACCCGCTATCTGAACGGTTACCAGGGCTTTGTACAGGAAATGCTTAGTGTCTTCTGTCATCACTACCCTAAAATGCNATGAAATAGGGAGGGTTTATACTAGGCACCAGTCAGTTCCCTGGGTGATACTCCCTTTCTATGTGGCCCTCGACATCTGCCCGATAGTAGTAAACCTCCCGCAGGTCGCCGGTAGCATACAACTCTGCTTGGTCATTGAAGTGCTGTGAAGATGGGTCACTGTCCAATCCACCAGCGGTGACCGCGCGGGCGCGCACCTCGTCTCCGAACTCGACGACAGCCACGAAGCTATTGCCGCTTGTACCGTACCACTTCTTTGTCTGTGGATAGGCTCGCGCNCCGAACGAGGCTAGCGATCCCCACCGAGCAGAGGGGAAACCGACCGGTGTGCTGGGCCCGGCATCGTCAAACGGCTGCACGATATCTCCTGTGAGGCGCTGAAAGCGATTGATGTCACCCCAGGGCGTACGCCAGCTCCCAAAGTCAGCCTCGAGCCTGGCCGAAGCCGCACTGAGTGCTTGGAGCAGCTGCTGGGNCACCTCACGCTCTGTGGCGTCCAGGCGACGTGTTTCCTCACCAAAAAATATGGCAAGCGAGGTCGGGATTGACTCGACTGACCAACGAAGATCCCAGTCTCGGAGAATGCTGACCTGATCAGCGAGCTCTGCCTTGAGAGGATTGGACGCGTCAGCTTGATCGTAGGCCCTTACGAGGGCGGGAATCAGTTCCTCNAACCCCGTTAGATAGCTATCGAACGCCGCATCGATGAGCGACTGTAGTGTGAAGTCGGTCTTGCCTTCGAGGACACGCATCGCGTGAAGACCGCGAGCATTCTCACCACTGCGCTGAACGTAGACCGGGAATTCCTCACGCCTGGGGCTGTCCGGCCCCGCGGCGGAGAACGGCCAATTGTTCGTGTTCTGTAGCCATCCGACCGAAGGGTTCACAGCGTTCGGTGTTTCCTCAATGCTGTGCACNCCTTGCCAGTCGGTCGCTGGNTCACTTCCGTCAACCGGCTGCAGATAGTTGAAGCGAGTGTCACGAACTGGAATGAAGTTGGAGTGNAGGTAGGCTATGTTGCCCTCCGAATCCGCAAAGACTGTGTTATTAGATGAGTTTGTGTGGGTGCGCATCACCTCGATGTACTCGTCNTAGCTCTGTGCCTTAGTCCGCATGTATGACTGAATAAGCGCATCCATTGGCTCTTCCATCAGAGCAACGCTTACCCACGCACCATCAACCTCCCGGACGATGGGCCCGTGATGCGTCCGGTAGACCGTAAACTCGCGCTCCGCCATTCCGGTGTCCGTCTTGTATGGGACGGTGACTTGCCGGGCAGTCACAGGACGCTCCTCNTCCCCATAACGGTAGTAGAGCGTCCCGTCTCGCTCGACGACTGTCTCGAGGAATTCATCAATGTTGTCGACACCGCTCGATGTGTGCATCCAACCGGCGTTCTCATTGAATCCCTGGTACACGAAAAACTGGCCCCACGTCACGGCGCCGTAGGCGTCGAGTCCCTGTTCGCTGACCATGTGGAGCTCTTCGCGGAAGAAGAATGAGGTGTGGGGATTGATGAGAAGCAAAGCATTACCCGCCGATGTGTTAGCAGGTGCGATGGCAATGCCGTTCGACCCAGTAGGCTCCTCATTCATATCCGGTTCGTTGAGCCCGGAGGGCACCATGGCAAGGGTCGTGGACGAGGGCTCGCGATNGAGAACCGCCTGCGCATTGCTCGGTTGGCCGTAGAACGCCTCGAGGCGACCAAGGTTCACGCGTTCGATATCTCCGCCGATACTCCCTTCGCTGAACGTAAGCGCCATCCACGGCTCGAAGCGGGTGAGTACTCTCGGTTGCACCTCAGGATGAGTGTAGAGGTAGTAGTTGAGACCGCTGGCCCAAGCATCCATCAGGTCCTTGAGCCATTGCGGGCTCGCGTCGTACTGGGTCTGCATGTCCGCNGGGTCGATGAAGAGCTTCATCCTAAGATCACGCCAAATCTCATCCTCACCCTCGGCCTCCGCGAGACGACCTTGAGAGTTGAGAAAGTTCACCTCGATCCGGTTGAAATCATCCTCTGCCTGTGCGTAGATCATGCCGAAGACAGCATCCGCATCGGTTTCGCCATATATATGTGGGATGCCCCAGTCGTCACGGATGATC
Organism: Acidobacteriota bacterium; assembly: GCA_002722645.1. Taxonomy (GTDB): domain Bacteria; phylum Acidobacteriota; class UBA890; order UBA890; family UBA890; genus UBA890. The sequence goes on along the minus strand of PBML01000046.1, from coordinate 2,483 downwards.
GTGACGCTCTGAGCCTGTGCTTCCCAGGCCGCAACCTCGACATTGGTCTCTTGGGGCGCACATGCCACACATACCAACAGGAGGGTGAGGATACCTTTCTTCATGACTAACCCGTGCTAAGTGTAATGGGATCTTACTGGAGTCCCTGTAGTCGCATCGTACACGAACGGAACCGAATCGACCAGTCGGCTAGAGCCTCATTATTGAGGATGGANCCCCTCGGGTACCTCACCAAGGAGTNTGGCTCATGCCGCTTAATCGCCTTGGCGCACTGTCGCCCCCAGCCTATCCTTGCCGCTCAGTAGCAGCGTCAGGATGCGATCCAAGGGATGATGAACNGATTAGCAATTGAATAAAGGGACCAAAACAGAGGTTACGGAACAGCTGTATCGGTACAACNACAATGTTCGTATCTGCCATTGGATCAATGTGGTTGCCTTTTGCTATCTCGTGGTGAGCGGCGTTCACATCTTTCTCGACTTCCCTGAACTCTATTGGGGGAAAGTCGGATTCCGAGGTTATGACGCCGTGTTCAGGCTTTCAGATTGGGGNATCTCNTGGGATGAAGCAGGAGCTATGGGNNATCGNAGATGGGGNAGAAACTACCATTTTCTTTTTGCCTGGATCTCGGTCATTAANGGAANGATTTACGTAGGNTGGAACCTGTGGAACAAATATTTCCACAANAACTTGTTCCTAGNCCGAAATGANTTGANCTGGCAAAGCCTCAAGACTGATTTCGTTGACCATGTGCGGCTTCGNGCACCTGAGGGGGCATCGGTGGGCCGTTATAGCGGCTTGCAGAAGATTTCATANCTGATTGTCATATTNATNNTGTCCCCATTCATGATCCTGAGCGGGCTTGCTCAAATGCCTGCTTTTACGGCAATTTCGCCTGAATTGATTGATCTGTTCGGCGGGCGGCAAACGGCACGAACACTTCATGTAGTCTGTATGCTGTGGATGCTCTTATTCTTGGTTGTTCACGTCGTAGAAGTATTTGTNGCCGGGGCNGTGAATGAAATCCGTTCGATGATTACAGGCAAATATNTNGTCCCCAAGGAGGATGCTGANTGAAGAATCCTGTGTCCCGTCGAGAATTTCTTGCCGGTGCCGGTGCAATCGGCAGCCTTCTACTGGTTGGTTGCGATGCCAATGNNTATCTNCCACCGAAGGTAAGNGGCGGGTTGATGGGTGTCTCCGATGTGCTAACCATGGCAACCCAAAGACTTATGCTGTCGGGACAACCTTTGGCTCAAGAGCATGATGTCAGCGAAATCACGAAGAATTTTCCGACATGGGGAAACACCAACCCGCGACAAGAAGACTTTCAGCATCTCCTTAGCAGCGGATTTGTTGACTGGCGTCTTCCAGTGAACGGACTAGTAAATCGTCCGATTTCTCTTTCGCTTGAAGACCTCAAACGCCTTCCTCAGCGCACACAGATTACAATGCATATATGTGAGCAAGGCTGGTCCGCGATCGGTCAATGGACGGGCGCACCTCTTCTGGAAGTGCTACGGGCTGCGGGGGGCGTAGCTGATGACGCACGTTATGTCGTGGTGGATACCTTTGACGGCTGGTATGAAAGTTACGACATGTTTGATGTCGTCCATCCCCAGACCATCCTCGCATACGGTCTGAACGGGAAAGACCTGCCTTTGGGAAATGGTGCCCCCGTTCGACTCCGGGTTGAACGGGCCTGTGGTTATAAGAACCTCAAGTTCCTCAAATCCATCAATATCGTCTCATCGATGGAAGGGATTCGCGGGGGAACTGGCGGCATCAATTCGGACTCTAACTGGCACTGGTACGCCGGTGCCTAGCGTCTTGTCCTATTAGGTAAGTATGCCTGCCAACACTGGCGGTGTGTGTTGAAATAGCGGGGTGTGGTGGGGCGAGTTCCCTAGAATCAAAGTACCGACATTATTACGATCACAGCTTCATCCGGGCCGCAATTAGTACCAGTTGAAGCCGAGACCAATACGGATGAGGTTGATGCGGCCATCTTCGAAGCCTGCGTAGTGATAATCCACATGCGGTGTCAGCCCGAATCGACCACCAAAACCGATATCGTAGCCCGCACCCGCCGTGAAGCTGACTCCATTCTCGCTTTCCGAATAGCTCCAGTCGCCAAAATTGGCTTCGGCCCCCAGCACTGCTACTCCTAGCCCGCTTTTGATAAAGAAGCCTCCAGTTGGATCCAGGTACCCGTAGAAAACCGCATTCAGACTCGAAAATGTGACTGTTCCGCTTCCTCCTCCTTCTCGCATCTCTTTTGACCACCCCCCACCCTCCGCCCCAAGCAGGACCTTATCGCTGAGCGCTCCACCAATCTTGAAATAGCCCGCACCCCCAACCTCGCGCTCGCTATCATCTTCGAATCCGAGGGAACCAGCTCCCACTCCAAATCCAATAAAGAATCCATCCCGAGCCGGCGCTTGAGCGTTCACCGGAGGGCTGATGCTGACGAAGAGGGTTAA
>PBML01000045.1 GCA_002722645.1 Acidobacteriota bacterium | reverse complement strand
TCAGCAGCCGAATGAAAATCTCGCCGATAGGCTCGAGCACCTCGACGCGCGGTCCGAAGACCGCGCCGGCCCCCGCGCCGACCATCATGCCGATGAGGATCTTGGTGCCGATCCCGAAACGAGGACCATTTCCGGTCTCAGGATGCGAGACGATTGCTTCGCTCATCATCTAATAAAACCTTGTATCAAGTTTGTATGGAATTAATTTCGTTCTTTAACGAACCTAATGCTATTACTGCTAACACACTAAGCAATAACCATGATTGACCCTGAGCGACTAAAGAACTGGAGATTATTGCCGCTGCCCAAAGAATTGCTTGTGCGATCAAAATTTTTCTCATAATGACTCGTCCGTTAAATTATTCAAGGAGAAGATCAGCTGTGCCGACAAGATTATCGAACTTGAAAGTGGCGATTTTGAGAATATGAAGCTTGCACTTGCTGTGGTTTACTGCTCCAAAAGCGATTCCCTACAGTTAGCTATACCTTAATAGATACAATCGGTGTCGATGCCTATTATGACTGCTTATCGTGAGGACAGGGTCCGCAAAACAAGAGGAGGAGCCGATGTCCGCCCATCTGGCCTTACGTTCCGGTAACCCGGCGCTTGGCGCCAACACCTTCACACGTGTGCCGCCCGTTGCTGATCATGAGGCGATGACCATTGGCGGCACCGTCAACAAGACGGCGATGTCGTTGGCAATCTTATTTGTCGCCGCCATGTATGTGTGGGGACGCGGTGCTGCCACCGGGCAACTGCCAATGGCATGGGTCGTTGGTGGATTCATTGGCGGGTTCATCGTGGCGCTCGTAACAATATTCAAAAAGACGTGGGCACCCTACACGACGCCGCTCTACGCAGGACTCGAGGGGCTAGCGCTGGGCGGCATCTCGTTTCTGTTCGAGCAGTCCTACCCTGGGATCGTCGCTCAAGCAGTCTTCCTAACCTTCGGGACACTCGGTGCGCTGCTTCTCGCGTATCGCAGCGGACTCATCCGGGCGACCGAGAACTTCAAGCTCGGCGTGGTCGCGGCCACCGGTGGCATCGGTGTGGTCTATTTGCTGAGCTTCGTCTTGGGCTTCTTCGGCATCAACATACCGCTCATCCACTCGACCGGGACGTTCGGCATCTTGTTCAGCCTGTTCGTGGTGGTGATCGCGGCGCTTAATCTTGTGCTCGATTTCGATTTCATCGAGGAAGGTGCCGAGCGCGGCGCGCCGAAGTACATGGAATGGTATGGCGCATTCGGGCTACTGGTGACGCTAGTCTGGCTGTATCTGGAAATCCTGCGGCTTCTGGCCAAACTGCAGAGTCGGCGTTGACGCTGGCGATTGGATATCAGCGCTTCGTATAAACGCTTGTCATCCAATTCTCTCCTCGTCAGAAGGGCACATCGGTAGCGTCGCAGAGAAACTCAAGGAACGGCGAGCCGCTGGCACAGGCGGCCGCAAAGCGGTCGACAAAGCCGGCGCTGGTGACCTCTTTCTGGGTGATCGGCTTGATTGCTATGAAATCCTTGCGCTTGAGATCTTCGATGAGCTGGTGCTCAGCCGCGAAGCCACGAGGCGGTCTCTTGAGAGTGTCACCACTGAGGGCGAACCCATTGCCAAACACGGGCGTCGCGAGAGCTTGCTTCCACCCATTGGGGTCATCATCGATTGCAGCACGGATCTTAGCCAATGTCGGGGAGTCGGGGTGCCAGGTCCCCAGGCCTATGAAGGACGCCCTCGGCTGTAAGTGCAGGTAGAACCCCGGAGCATGGGCGTCCTTGCCGTAAGTGTGACGGAATTGCACTCCTGTATAGGTCTTGTACGGACTCTTGTCCTTCGAAAAGCGTACGTCGCGGTAGATGCGGAAGAGAGAGCCACCCACCTTTCGATCGTCAGCACGGAAGTACGGACTGATGTCCCACAACAGAGGTTCGAAGTCCCGTATGAACTCTAACGCTGGCCCGCGCAGAACATCCTCATAGCGTGTCTTATTGGCGTTGAACCATTCGCGGTTGTTGTTGGCGGCAAGCTCGCGCAGGAAGGCAAAGGTAGCGGGAGTAAAGTGGCGAGCCGCAGTCATGGGTACTGGACCATGTCTAGTAGTTGNTGGAACTTCACCCGAGCACGCCGTTCTTCTTCTCTCCCTTTCCGAATCGAGTACAAGGTCCTCTGGGTGCGAACCAGCAACCGGTTGCCCGAAATCGCCGGTGTCGCCATGGAGAACTCGTCGAGGCGGTTGATGCCGAGAAGCTCGAACTCCTCTCCTGCTCTTATAACGAACGTGTCCCCTTCTTCGTTTAGGACGAAGATCTTGCCATCGTATGCCCACGGAGACGCGGTGAAGTTCCGCGCCTGAGGGTGGATACGGACCCTATACAACCGGTTACCAGTCTTGGGATCGTACATAGCGAAGATCCCCGTATCACCGAGAACGTACAGACCCCCTTTNTACANGACTGGTGTGGGCANGTAGGTACCACCGGCANCGCGGTTATACCAGGCGACAAACTCGCCCTCGGTCGCATCGTCAGAAGGCGTGATGTCCCCCGAGCCACCCGCGCGGATCGCAGCAATCGGCTTGTTCTGCTCACCGGCTGCGCCCGAGGTCACGTACAGCAGCCCATCCCACGCAAACGGGCTCTGGATGGTCGTTTGAGAGAATCGAGACATTCGCCAGAGCTCGTCGCCATCGAGGTCGTAACTGATGACCCAACCAGGGCCTAGGGTAACAATCTCGGTACGCACCTCATTCTCCCAGACGAACGGTGTGGACCATCCTGACTTTCTTCCCATGCCGCTGCCGAGCCCTCTGCGCGGGGTGTACCAAAGCTGCTTTCCGGTATTTTTGTCGTAGGCAGCGATGAAACTCTGCTCCTCGTTGTCGTTGAGAATAAACAACTTGCTACCGTGCAGCGCCGGAGACGAACCGGCGCCGAAGTCGAGGTACACCTGGTGCGGAGACAACCGCTTTGCCCATAGCTGGTTACCATCGAAGTCAAAGGCGTAGAGTCCCTGGAAGGCTACGTAGACATAGATGGCCCGACCGTCAGTTACTGGCGTTTCGGACGTGTAGCTATTCTTTCGGTGACGTCCAACAGGCGGCCGACCTTCGTGAAAACGCGTCGCCCAAAGCAGGTTGCCGCTCTCCAGATCGTAGCTGAATAACCCGTAGGACAGCTCGATCTCATTGGGTAACTCATTTTCGCGCGCCGTCACGCGCCGCTCTACCTCCTCGCCAGGGATATTGAGGGCTTGCAGTTCGGCAACATAGTCGTTTGAAAAATCTACGCCAAGCGATGGCTGTTTCATTGGTGCCTCACTCATTGCCGAGGTCACGAAGACCTTGCCATCCCAAATAATCGGCGACGACCATCCCACGCCCGGCACCTCGGCGGCCCATTCAACGTTCTCCGTTGTCGACCAGGTGCTCGGGAGATCGGGATTGTCACTCACAGGAATCGCTCCTGGGCCGCGAAACTGCGGCCAGTTGTCGGGGGACGGAGAGCGACCCGGGCGCGACGCGGCCCCTGCTGTTACGGCGATAACAAAAGCGAGGCTGCAAACAACAGCGGTGCGGGAACAAGCGATGCTTCTCAGAACCATATCGTGACTCTAGCCCATGATGCGGGCCGCTTGGGGCCCTACTCCAACGCTGTGGCCATCGGGTCCTCTCGGTAGACCTCGAAGTTCACGCCGTCGATATGGGCTGGTGAGGCGAGGTTTCTCTTTAAGGTAGCGTATCCTTCGGCGATATAGACGTTGCCATTGAATTCCCAAATAAAGCATCAACTCATGCGTGACACACTAGTGAGCCATATCAGTTGTTACTGACTAAGGACCGCCTAGGCAAGCTAGGCCAAAACCCTGAAGCGCTCGAAAGCCTCTATCAAGAGGCACGGCGACAGGGGCAAGACGATGCATTCAGGCAAGCCTTAACGCAATGCTTGGAAGCGACCCCAGGGAATGTGCTGCTGCGCGCCTGGGCCTGCCGACTCGATCTCGACGTCGCTACGGACGCCGAATTGGAGTTCCAGTCCGCTGCGGACAGCCGCCGGCATTGGGCAACTGCTCTCACGGCCAGCCTGGCGTGTGGAACCCTGTTTGTCCTCTTCGCGCGCGGACAACCACCCGTACCGATCCCAGGTGAGGCGCACCCACTGTTCTGGATAGGCTGCGGGCCGCTAGTCGCATCCAGTATCGTCGCGTTCCTCGCTGTGGGCTCGATGGACAAAACGCGGATGCGCTGGTACGGGTCGGCAGCCGCATTCTTAGCCCTGGCTGTCACGGTGAGCGCGCTGTACGCGTGGAACAAAACCGACCAGGACCAGGCGGCCGTGTTGATGGCCCTGCACCTCCCCTTCGTGGCATGGTCGGTCCTCGGTGCGAGTGTAACTTGGAACCGGGCTGACCAGTCCCAGCAGTTTTTCGCGTTCATTGTGGAGTCGATGGAGGCTCTCCTTGCCGGCGGCATCTGTCTAGGTGCCGGGGTCATTTTTATCGGCTTAACCGCCGGAATCTTTGAGGTGTTGGGGGTGCAATTCCCTGAGGCATTGATTCTGACCATCGCGCCTTTTGGTATCGGACTCATCCCCGTGTTGGCGGTAGCCGCCGTTTACGACCCGAGACGTGCACCCACCCAACAGGAGCCAACCGGGCTTGCACGTATTCTGCGAATCATGACGTGGCTGTTGCTGCCATTGGCGCTGGGTGTTCTGNCCATCTACGTATTCTGGTTCATNCCCACCTANTTCTGGCGCGCGTTCGATGANCGTGACGTTCTAGTCATCTACAACGCNACGATTATCGCGATCCTGGCATTGCTGGCGGCAGCNGTGTCGANAACAAACGCCNGCGGGCTTCAGACGAACNCACGCTTNNTNCGCCCGGCAATTCTCAGCCTGACAACTTTNGGGTTGTNNCTAAACGTTTACGCGCTCGCAGCCATAGTCAGCAGGTTCCTTCAGTATGGCTTCACGCCCAACCGGCATGCGGTCCTCGGTTGGAACNTCGTGACACTACTCATGTTGGCCCTTTTNCTAAGCCGTGCTTGGCCGGCCAANGATGAAAACTGGATAGCAGTGTTCCGTGCGTCGATGGCGCAAGGGGTGCTGCTCGCCAGCGCCTGGGCAGCATGGGTCGTCTGGGGTATCCCACTTCTCTAAGCCACTCTTGTGGTTAGACAGATGGGGACCACGCACCACCTTGCTTTTGGCAAACGCGCCATCGCTAGCCTGCACTCTACCCCGATGGCAAGCAGATCATCAGACCAGGTCAGCAAACCTTGTGAGCCGATAATGCTCCAGCAAATCGACCTGTACCTGGTCCAGAATCTCAANAGCTGCCAGGCGGCCAATAACCGGGGCCAGCGTCATACCGCTGTGCATAACGGTCAAATAAATGTTAGGCGAGTGTTCGGGAAAACCAATTANCGGATGTCCATCCTTCGGTAACGGACGCCAACCAAGCGTCACTTGGTCAAGATCGACGGTTCCAAGTGCCGGGAGAAATCGCGCTGCTTTCTCCAGAATGCGCTCCCCCGCCTCCCTTGAGTGGTNGGTGCCCGGTGACCCCTCGAAGCCTGCACCTACCACAACACGACCATCCACTTTCTGCTTCATGTTAGNNCCCGGGGATCGGATAACACTATCGATCAACCTCGATTCGGGAACTGTGTGGGCAAGCGTCCCCGGTGCGTCAACGAGGGGTACGCTTAAACCAGCCATGGCTGCCACGCTTGGAGTGTCAACACCACAAGCAACTACAAGAACGTCNGCTTCGAAGTCGCCACAACTGGCCCTTACTCCTCGCAAACGACCGGCACGAATGTCTAAACCCGTCACCTCACAGGGATGAACGATTTNGGCACCCTGCTCTCTCGCCTTTGCGAGGAGTACCTCCACAGCATGAATCGGGTCGACGGTCCCCTCTTGTTCCCAGTGAGCCCCTGCGACAACTGGCCCTGGCTCTAGGTTGCTTTCAAGAATCCGGAGCTCTTCTTCGTTAACCAGGTTGCCCGCATACCCCCATGCCTGGTGTCGNCGCAACTGCTCACGGAGACGCTCCGCACCTTCGGAATCTCCGTACCATTCGAGGGTGCCGCCCCACTGGACTTCAAGCTCTTCACTCCATTCGTTGTGTAAATACCTCCACCCCTCCAGGCCGAGTCGGTTCAAGAGGTGGTAATGCCACGGTTGTTTGCCCGGGCTCGCGTTGAGCCAAGCGAATGAATTGCCCGTTGCACCAGCCGCAGGCCGTTCTTTCTCCAAGAGCACGACATGAGCACCGCGNTTCGCCAGGTGGTATGAGATCGACGCACCAAGTATCCCGCCCCCAGCCACGACAATCCGTGCTTGACCTAATTGTGGTCGCGTTATGGGTATACCGGCCAATGTAAGACCACCAAAGAGTTGAACGAAACGACGACGGTTCATATTCCACTCCTATCAATATTGACTCGAACGCCTGAACTTTACGCCAGTCGGACCAAAGTCTCCCTGGCACAAAAAACGGGTTCACGGAAGGGTAGCGGCTTTGTCTTGCCTCCAAAACGAAGAGGGTCCTGACCTGCTACTTGCTAGAGAACGGCCGCGTAAGTGGAGAGCCTAAGACGAGTCTGGCGGCAACGTCTGAACAATGAAAGTGTCCGGTTCATCGCGCCGGAAATGTCCCACTAGCGAACGGAACAAGACAAAGGCGATGAGTAGCGGCATGCCGATGATTACGAGGTTGAGAAAAAAGATTGCACCGGTCAACAAAACTAGCGGCAGCAAGAAGATACCGGCGAAGCTGGCCTTAACAGCGAAACCAAGAAGTCGAAACAAAACGTAAATGGACAGCAGCACGATCCAGGCTGCGAGAATGGCCAAGCCAAGCCCGAAGATAAGGGCGATCAATACCATCAACTCGAACATCTCGCTTGCCTCTCAATTCTCTGTCAAGTGAAGGACCTGACTTGGAACAGTCAGACTTCCCTGAAGGCAGATAGTTAAGACCCTAGGGAATCCGGCTTGATCCTTACGNTTTTACCCAACCTCAACCACTCTCGACAAAAGCCTATATTTGAAATTGTAGCCCCCAACACAATTTATAAAGCCTTTTCGCAACTTTTTTACCGCCTCTTAACAGGGTCTTTACGATCGCTGTCTATATTCAGCGGAGAGTGCAGCTTTGGGGGAATGTTCAAACAAATTAGATATACCGACAAGGTCGAGTACGGAAAGGAATAAGCCGCCTTGAAAAAAGTCGTACTTGGATTCTTGGCGTTAGCTTTGATCGCCTGTGGAGGCTCCGAAAGGGTTTCGCGGACACTCATCCAAAACAAGGGTTCTGACACGCTGGTGAACGTCGCTCAAGCTTGGGCGGAAGCTTATGCCCAAATCAATCCCAACGTCGCGGTCGCAGTAACGGGGGGTGGCTCAGGCACTGGGATCGCAGCACTCATCGGTGGCAGCGTTGATATCGCCAACTCAAGTCGTTCGATGGAGGAAGAAGAGTTCGAGATGGCGAACGAACGTGGAGTAGTCCCGAATGAACTAATCGTGGGCTACGATGCGCTCGCCGTCTACATTCACCCGGACAACCCGATTGACGGATTTACACTGGGTCAACTCGCTGACATTTACGGTGAGAATGGGACCACAGAAAGTTGGTCGCAGCTCGGAATCACAGTCCCAGGATGCAGCAGCGATGAAATCGTCCGGGTAAGCCGCCAAAACAGCTCCGGCACCTACGTCTACTTCCAGGAAGCGATCCTGGGAGAAAGCGACTTGAAGCTTGGATCCCGTGATATGGCAGGATCGTCAGAGGTCGTGGGTCTCGTGGAGAAGACGGCCTGCGCGATCGGTTACAGTGGGCTCGCCTACGCCACTGAAGAAGTTAAGGTGCCCTGTTTAATGACTGAAGATGGGGGCAATTGCATCGCACCGTCTACAGCAAGCGCCGTCGATGGAACTTACCCGATTGCCCGACCGCTCTTCATGTACACAAATGGCCAACCAGAGGGTGTGACCAAGGACTACATCGACTGGATCCTGAGCGATGAGGGACAATGCATTATCCTGAACAAAGGATACGCACCTGTCCGGAGCCTCGCTTGCAACTAAAAACTGTGGATCAAAATCCTCAAGTCTCAACAAACCAGGATTTCGCGCGAGCTCCTATGTGCAAAATGAGGTAATGGGCTATGACGCACTATGAGCAAAGACTCGAAAACGATCTCTCGCAGATACATAACAACGTTGCTACCGTCGCGGGAACCATCCAGCAAGCGCTGAAGAATGCAGTTTATGCGTTGCTAACAGGCGACAACGACCTGGCGTATTCCGTAGTCTTAGGTGATTTAGCGGTCAATCGGGCAATTCGTGACATTGATCGTCGTTGTCACGCATTTGTCGCCCAACACCACCCGAGCGCTGGTCATTTACGACGGATTTCGTCGGTATTGCGGCTTGAAATTGAACTTGAACGTATCGGCGATTACCTCGCTTCGATCGCACGCGAGGCGGTGCAGCTCTCCGAAACACCTCCGGACAGCGTCAGGAAGAACATTGATTTCTTGGCCGACCAAGTGGGCAAGGTCCTACAGAGCGCCATCGAGTCGTTCCTTGATGACGATCCCGAATTGGCACGGACAACGAAGAACGCGGCGTACGAGATAGAGCGAACTTACGAGAGCACGTTTACGGATCTGCTGAACGAAGGGGAAAAGGGTACGCGACCGTTACGGGACCTGTTTGCTTTGCTGATCGTCTTCAACCGCTTAGCGCGAATTGCCGATCAATCGAAAAACATCTGCGAGGATACGCTTTTCACAGTCACCGGAGAGACCAAGCAACCAAAAGTTTACAAGATCCTTTTCGTAGACGAAAAAAACGACNGTGTTACCCAAATTGCTGAAGCAATCGGCCACAAGGCTTTCCCCGATAGTGGCGAATTCGACAGCGCCGGGTGGAATCCGGCTGAAAATATTGATCCCGCACTTCTAGGTTTCATNGAGCGCAGAGGCCACGCGCTCGACAGCGTNGTTGCCTCAAGCCTGATGTCAACGGCCCACGANATCAGTGATTATCACGTGATTNTCAGCTTGGGGGGNAACGTNCTTGACCACATTNCGGCTGCCCCATTCCACACCATTTTCCTGAGTTGGGACATCGCCCCGGGCCCTGCGGACCTCGAGAGCAACAACGCTGAGAAGGAGCTCGAAGATATCTACAACGAGCTAGTCAGACAAATAAGCAATTTGATGATCGCCCTACGAGGTGAGAACGTCGACTGAGATGGGAGATCGCCTCGAANCGGCCAACGCCGCCAAACAGACTGCTCGGACTCCAATGAGCGTCGGGGACAGGGATGGGACAAAACAAATAGTCGACGCCGATCAACGTGGCTTCGACTGGTTCCTCGACAANGCTTTCCAGGTGATTTTCTTTATAGGTGGCATCTCGGCGATCGTCTTCATCTTCGGGATCTTCACCTTCATCATGCGCGAGGGATTGGANTTTATCCTGGGCAACTTCAATGCGGCTGAGTTCTTCTTGTCGCAGCGCTGGATGCCAACCTCCAGNTCAAACCCAACCTTCGGCGCCCTAGCACTGATCCTCGGGACTGCCAGCGTGACTGGACTGGCTATGGTGGTGTCTGTCCCCTTCTCTCTCGGGGCCGCCATCTATATCGGCGAGTTNGCCACAGGCAAGACGCGCGAAACCCTTAAGATACTCGTCGAACTCTTGGCAGTGATTCCCTCTGTCGTGTGGGGCTTTATCGGGCTCAGCATTATGAACCCGCTCATCATCCAGGTATTCGACGTATCCGTCGGACTCAATGTGTTGAATGCCGGCATCATCCTGGGCCTCATGGCAGCACCGATCATGACCACAATCGCCGAGGATGCAATGAAGGCCGTGCCCGACACATATCGGGAAGCGGCCGANGCGATGGGTGCTACGCGNTGGCAAATCATTTTTAAGGTCGTACTCCCAGCCAGCAAGAACGGCTTGATAGCGGCGATTCTCTTGGGCATTGGACGTGCCTTCGGAGAAACGATGGCCGTGCTGATGGCAACCGGCCATGCGATAAACATCCCAACGAGTATTTTCGATTCGGTGCGGGCTCTCACAGCAACGATCGCCGCTGAACTTGGAGAGGCACCGGTCGGATCGGATCACTACGGAGCGCTTTTTGCGTTAGGAATCGTGCTCTTCATCATCACGTTCCTNATCAACCTCACCGCCGACCTCTTCATCCGAGGTTCTCGCGATTACTAACCACATGTTCGAAGCCACAGATCTCAATCTCCGCCAAAAGAAAATCGAGTGGCTCATCAAGGCACTCCTTTCCCTAGTGACACTCTTCCTGATAGTGCCAGCCTTGACCATCCTCGCTGTACTGATCTACCGAGGCAGCCCGATGATCTCNGTAGAGTTCCTCTTTGGNGACCCCACCAACGGCATGACCGCAGGCGGCATNTTCCCNGCCCTGGCCGGAACCATCTGGCTAGTCGCGGTAAGCCTGCTGGTCGCCATACCTTTGGGCATCTCCGCCGCTATCTACTTGAGTGAGTACGCACCGCAAAATTGGCTAACGCGAATGATCAACCTNGCGATCATCAATCTTGCGGGCGTGCCCTCGATCGTCCACGCGCTCTTTGGTGTCGGCGCGTTCGTCTATTTTTTCCGTTTCGGCACAAGCATCCTCGCCGCCAGCTTGACGCTCGCGATTATGAGCCTGCCGATCGTGATCGTCTCGACACTCGAGTCACTGCAGGCTGTACCGCGGGCCTTTCGTGANGCCTGTTGGAATATGGGGGCCACCCGTTGGCAAACGATCCGTCTCGTNGTTCTTCCAAACTCGACCAGCGGCATTCTCACTGGAATTATCCTCTTGGTCCCTCGCACGGCAGGNGAGACNGCGCCNATCATGTTCACGGGAGCCGCGATGTTCTTGCCCTTTCTGCCCCAAAGTGTTTTCGATCAAACCATGGCGCTATCGCTACACCTCTACACAGTTACCACGCAGATCCCCGACGTACCTGAAGCCCTCCCCTACGGCGTCGCCCTCGTTTTGTTCGCTCTGATTCTTGTCATGAACGCGCTCTCGATCGGCTTCCGTACGTATGTGCGGGGAAAAAAGAAATGGTAGGTACTGAGGCCATCCCCGCGGCCAAGCCGGCCAAGGTCAAAGTCCGGAATTTAACGATCAGTTACAGCAACAAACCTGCTCTCCGGAACACCAGCTTTGACGTTTATGAAAACGAAATTTTCGGCATTATTGGCCCGGCGAACAGCGGCAAGACTTCGTTCTTGAAGGCTCTCAACCGCATGGACATGTTCACTGAGTCGATGAAGGTCGAAGGGGAGATTCAATTCAATGGCCGCGAGATTAGGGAATGGCGCAACGTCTATGCGTTACGNCGACGCATCGGTGTTGTCTTTCCCTTGCCGGTTGGACTGCCAATGAGCATCCATGACAATGTGACCATCGCTCCCAGGCTAGCCGGCATCCGCAAGAAAGCCCAACTTGATGAAATCGTGGAACGTTGTTTGCGTCGAGCCGCTTTGTGGGACGAGGTAAAAGACCGGCTCGACTCACTGGGGAGCTTGCTCTCCGGTGGTCAGCAACAGAGGCTCACTATTGCCCGGGCGCTGTCGCAGGATCCAGAGCTTCTACTACTAGACGAATTTTCGATCGCAGTGGATCCGGTCACGACAATGCAAATCGAAGAGATGCTCAAGGAGTTACGCAAGGAGATCTCGATCGTCTTGGTGACAAACTTGGTCCAACAAGCTCGACGACTCGCTGATCGTACAGCTTTCTTTCTTGGGGGCGAGTGCGTCGAAATCAATGAAACAGAAGAAATGTTCACAGGAGAAGTGAAGGACAGGCGAACGAGAGAATACGTGGAGGGCCGCTTTGGATAACGAAGCCTTGGCCATGACCGAAACAGATGGGCCACAATCGGCCTCGCTTCAGTCCACCGCCTCCAGTGGCTCGGTTGCCATAGAAACCAAGAGTCTAAACCTGTGGTACGGCGATTTTCAGGCTCTCTTTGATGTCAATTTACAGATTAAACAGGGCCAAATCACCAGTCTCATCGGTCCCTCTGGCTGCGGCAAGACGACGCTGCTGCGGACAGTGAATCGTCTAGGCGAAAGACTCGGTTACGTTCGTATTACCGGAAGCATCGAAGTACTAGGCCAGGACATCCTGGCACCAGAGGTAGAGGTCGTTCAGGTACGTAAGCATGTGGGCATGGTTTCTCAGCGGCCGAACCCACTGCCGCTCTCAATCCGTGACAACGTGCTCTTCGGCTATCGAATCCACGAGCCAGCCTCTAAAAATATGAGTCGTAGCGAACTCGACGAGGTCGTTGAGAATGCTCTCAGCACCGTTCTTCTTTGGAACGGTGTCAAAGATCGACTCGATCAAAAAGCTACGAGTTTGTCTCTCGAAGAGCAGCAGAAACTCTGTATCGCGCGGCTCCTTCCCGTGAAACCAGCGGTTTTGCTCATGGATGAGCCTTGTTCGGCTCTCGATCCCGCTGGAACCGAAGCCGTCGAGGAGCTCCTATGGGGACTGCGCGGTAAATACACGATCTTAATAGTTACCCACAACATGGCACAGGCACGACGCGCTAGTGAAGAATGCATTTTCATGCTCCTTGGCAAAATGATTGAGCATGGCCAAACTGGTGAGATCTTTGTCACGCCGGAGAACCAAGAAACGGCCGACTACATCGAGGGCCGATACGGGTAGATCCGCTGCACACAGTCTAAAATTAATGACAGAATTACAGCGAAGAAAACCCGGGTAAACGATGGTGAAAAAGCGGAAAATTCTCGTCATTGAGGACGATCCCGATATTCTGGAGATCCTTGATTACAACCTGCAGCAAGAAGGGTTCGAAGTATTTTCCGCTGAAGATGGCGAACGAGGCTTGCGCGAAGCAGCTATTCACAAGCCGGCCTTGATACTTCTAGACCTTATGCTCCCGGGGATACCNGGGCTCGAAGTCTGTCGCAGACTGCGAAGCAAGGAANCNACCCGTAACACTCCCCTNATCATGGTCACAGCGAAGGGNGAGGAAAGCGATATCGTCGCCGGCCTTGAACTGGGTGCTCATGATTACATTACCAAACCCTTTAGGGTGCGCGAGCTTGTGGCCCGTGTTCACGCCCTGTTGCGTCGAATTGATGGGCCCGAACCCTCACCCGAAGAGCGGCTTGAGCACGGGCCGCTTGTCATTGATCTCACCCGCCACGAGGTAACGTTAAACGGTGATGCCCTCGAGTTGACGCTCGCGGAGTTCCGTCTGCTNGTTNGCCTTGCATCCCANTCCGGGCGGGTTATCCCTAGAGCAAGACTCGTGCAACAAATTACAGCCGGTGGTTACCAGATCACAGAGCGTAACGTCGACGTCCACGTTGCCGCCATCCGACGTAAACTTGGTGACACTGGAAAACAAATCGTGACCGTACGCGGCATCGGCTACAAATTCCGTGAAGGCCTGTAAGTAGGCTGCTGGATAAAACTGATGCTTCAGTCTCGCTTCTTCTGGAAGCTCTATTTCACATTTGCCGGGCTGGTCCTGCTAACGACCGCAGGTACNGGATTCTTGGTGCACCAACAAAGCCAGGCCTCGCTCCATAGAGACTTGGAACTCAAGCTATTGAATTTGGCGCACGCATTGAGTCCATTCGCCGAAGATGTCTACCTCAAGGGGCCCTCTCCGGAGCAGGGNNATGACTCNCCATCAGGNTANAGATGGNCCAAGGAAGTCCAGGAGCNCGTAGTCAAGATCGNACAAGNTACGGATACNCGTATCACATTCGTCGCCCCTAATGGCGAAATCGTAGCCGACTCTCATAGCGATCCNTACACAATGGAAAACCACNGTAATCGCCCTGAGATNGTCGCGGCATTGACCAGCCCCTACGGAGTTTCACGCCGTTTCAGCGAGACGGTTCNTCATNACATGTTGTATGTCGCGNTCGTGTTNCGTGAAGACGCTGACATCCTCGGNACCGTTCGGGTTTCAATTCCACTGNNGGAAGTTGCCATTATGCTCCGCCAGCTCCGCACGACGATCGGCTTAGCTGCAGCCCTGGGGGTACTACTGGCGATGGGTGTCGGGCTAGTTGTAGCGCGNCNAATCACTCTACCGGTCACGGAGATGACGGGCGTGGCGGAAGCCCTTCTGTCCGGCGCTTATGACCAACGTGTTGAGTTACTACAGACAGACGAATTCGGCACGCTTGGCGCGACTCTGAACCGTCTTGCTGATGAACTCACAAAGCGAATTTCAACGCTTGCGGAACAACGCGCTCAGCTTGGCGCAATGGTTGCTGGGCTGCACGAAGGCGTTATTGCTGTCAATGACCGGGATCATTTGATCTTCAGCAACGAAGCCGCAAACCGACTCTTGGGACTCNCTGCCAACACGGAAGCAAACNACAANNCTTTGCCAGANCTCGCTGCGAACCCTGGCATCACCAAGCTAATGGCAGANGCACGGTCANCTGATTCGGCGAAGCACCGCGAGGTCACCCTNCAACGGGNCGGNACTGATTTTGTTCTGGATGCACGAGCAACTCCCTTCACTGCCAACCTTGATCGGGGAATCGTCGTGGTGCTCTACGACATAACTAATCTGCGGCGCCTCGAAAAACTCCGCACTGACTTCGTGGCCAACGTTTCTCACGAGCTAAAGACACCGCTAACTGCGATCGCAGGTTTCGTCGACACTCTCTCTCGCGGNGCAATCCACGATGATGAAAACAACTTGCGCTTNCTCAACAAGATCGAACAGCAAGTGTTACGACTCGATGCAATGGTGAGCGANCTGCTCTCTTTAGCCCAGATCGAAGCAGAGGAGGAGTCATTCTTCCTGGAGCCGGTGCACTGGATGCCAGTTGNGNACNTGGTCATCGANCGCTATCGGGATTCTGGCGCGCTCGAGGACTTCAAATTTGTTCTTGAGGCAGAGNATCACGCGATCCATAGCCTCGGCCAAGTTGAGGCCATGATGCAAATCCTAGACAACCTCCTCAACAACGCCATCAAATACACGCCCAAAGGTGGTGAAATTACTGTGCGGGTGTTCTCTCGCAGGGACGAGGCGGTCCTAGAAGTCGAGGATGCTGGCATAGGCATCGCAACCATCGATCAGGAACGGATCTTCGAGCGCTTCTTCTGTGCCGATAAAGCTCGCTCGCGGGCCAGTGGTGGAACTGGCCTTGGGTTGTCAATCGTCAAGCATCTGGTACAGAAGCTGAGCGGTGCTGTCGAAGTAGAAAGCAAGCTCGGCAAGGGCAGCCTTTTTCGTGTCGTTTTACAGCTCGACAAGGCCGGCGGCAAAGATTCTTCCTGAGCAAAACGTTTGACGAATGTTTCACCTTTTCTTAAAGGCACCTTAATAAACGCTGCCTATCTTGTGGTGGAAATTGTCATGCATCTATTCGTTCGGTGCAGGAGAAGTAAGCTTTCAATTCGAGAGCACCACAGAAAGGACCATCTGGTGGGACGCATTATTTTCAACATTTTGGTGGCTGCAACTTGGACAATCATTGCCGGCGCCGTCAATGCACAGACCACTGAGCAGTTGCCCCCACGGACCGCCACTACCCAACCATTCCTTTTCGGGTCAGAAGCGATTAATTCCGCTGTCGAATCGGCGCTTCGTCTTTCTCGGACCAGCAGCAGTCGGCAGGATGAAGAAGAGGNNCCGAATGGTTTTCGTGTTTNCTGGAACAACGGTCTNCGAATGGAGACCAACGANGGTCGGTTCCAGGTTCGGNTCGGCGGTCGCACAATGTACGACTGGACTTTCTGGGGGGATGGNAGTGAGGTAGAAGACTCTGTTGGTTCTCTGCTAAACGGCACCGAGTTTCGCCGTGCCCGGNTTTTTGTTCAGGGGTACCTGTACGAACGGGTCNAGTTCAAGGCGCAGTATGACTTTGCGGGTGGCGAGATTGTCGCGAAGGACCTCTACCTCGGAATTCGCCACTCNAAGTATGGCTTNCGCGTCGGCCACATGAAGGAGCCCTCCGGCTTAGAAATTCTGACGAGTAGCAAGTACATCACCTTCGTCGAACGNTCCCTGCCNACACTCTTTGACGCCGAAAGGAACTCGGGTTTCTTGTTGCACGGAAACGTNATCGACGGCAAATTCAATTACGGCATTGGNGTTTTCCGCGAAACNGACGACNCACTCATCGGTGACCTTCCGAGCCGCTACAACGTNACTGGACGTTTTGCGGGTGCCTTGTTGNATCGCGACGNCCGTGTCTTCCACGCCGGGGCTTCTTTTTCGTTCCAAAACGGTGATGGNGCGNNNCGATCTTTTAAGGCNCNGCCCGAGGCACACCTATCACCACGCTTCATAAGCAGCACCATCCCGACGAACGCGGCCATTATNGTCGGCCTTGAGACAGCTGTTCTCGCCGGACCATTTTCGGTGCAGGGGGAATGGAAAATGGCTTCGTTCGACTCACCGGAAANCGNTGANCCTGTTTTTTCCGGCTGGTATGCCTACGCAAGCTGGTTCCTGACCGGAGAGATNAGAAACTACAGCGCCTCGGGATTNGGCCGTNCCTCACCAANACGCAACTTTCTTGACGGTACCGGTGGGACCGGAGCNTTCGAGNTAGCGGCGCGGTATTCAACGCTCGATTTGAGCGTGGANGGCGNNGTGANGNCNGCTNTCCTGGGACCAGGAACCCGNCTCGACAACCTGACGTTGGCTCTGAATTGGTATTTGAATCCCTTGGTTGTNGTTAAACACAACTTCATCCATGCCGACATNGAAGATNTTGGCANGACCCTGGCGTTCCTGTGGAGAGCACAGGTCGAGTTCTGAAGGCAATACCCACCGNAGGGTAATGCAAAGAGAAACCTGCCCTGGCTTATCAACAANCCGGGGCAGNTTTTCGTTCTNCCGCCAGTGATTGGAGCCCNATNNTGTTCCTGCTCAATCCTTGNCNGCTGAATATGAGGCGGCCTCTAACATTTCGANAAGCCTGCGGGCAGCTTCNCNAACAAACANNGGATCTTCAGCGTCNGCATCNATTTCGACAAGATGCACGCTGGGNGGAAGGTTGGCTCTAAGNGCNTCAAAAAACGCCTCGTCACCNTCNGGGTCGTGGAGNGGACCGCCAGCAATTGAGTAGCGCCCGGTACTCCGGAGNGGGAGCATNAAAACAGCNTTTTCCTTGGTGTTCTCCAACCTCCTGCAGATCTCCTCTGCAACCTGGATGAGTTCCTNGCTCTTCAGGCGGAGGCTCAAGATCACCGGACTGTGAAACGTGTATTGATGATCTCGATACTTCTCTGGAACAACGTCAGGATCGACAAATAAACCTACATGCTCAGCCCCACCGGGACAGATAACCTGAGGCAANNNCANGCTNCCAGCCACNGTNAGACGCTCTGGACCACCGGCACGNAGACCGNCAAAGACCTCGTCNGNAATCTCCCCNAGCGCGTAGTCGAAAACNGCACCGACCACNCCATCCTTCATNAATTGNTCCATTGCCTNCCCCCCTGACCCGACCGCNTGGAANACAACTATGTCGTAGCCAGCTTCTCGAAAATACTTAATGGCGTGGGTGGCGCCCTCGGTAAGGACACCGAGGTTGGTCATTGCGATTAGCGGCTTGNCACNGCTTCNAATCTCGACACGCTCTGCCGAGAGGGACATTCCGTAAGCGGCCGAAGCNGCATTAGAAAGGATCCGTTCCGTAAAAGGATTTAAGCCCATCAAGTCACTGACGGAGAACATCATGGAAATATCCTTGATGCCGACAAATGANGACGTGTCACCCGAGGCAGCCGTTGAAACCATCAATTTCGGGAAACCATACGGCAACGACTGCATTACCTGCGTACAGGAAGACGTCCCTTGTGTCCCTCCAATACCGAGGACAGCGTGGGCCTGGTTGTCNCGGACAAGATCAAGCAAGATCTTTGTTGCCCCAGCAGCCATAATNGGAGCTGCTGTCTCTCGATTGGGTGCTTCGAGCAAAACNGNTAGCTCAACACCACCGGCCGCAGCAACCTCNTCCCTACTCACATCCGAAGTAATAGATGATTCCCCGAGCACACCCATGTCAATTAACTGGGCCTGTCCACCAAGGGACTCGATCTGACCACGCAGATACTCGGCTTCTTCCCCCTTCGTGTCGAGCGTGGCGAGAATAACCACTGTTTTGGGCAAAAGTCGGCCGCCCCTCTAATCTAATCTTGGAACTTCAAGCTTGAAAACTCCTGGGCCATNTCGAGAACNGCTCGCTCGATGGGTATACGTTCAGTCGATGAGCCGGTCCAAAANCCATGCCCGGACGTATTGTCGAGCATGTACTGAGCGTCCTCGGGGGTCTCCATCGCGGCCCCATGTCCAACGAGAATGGTGTCAGGCGCGATCTTGCGCACTGCCTCATATACCTCTTCTGTGCGTCGGGCAGTTTCTTGGATAGCTTCCCCGGAGTCATAACCAACTAAACCACCTTTGGTCGTGCCAGCGTGGAAACAGAAAATGTCCGGACGAGCCTGTTCAACCACTTGGAGGCTGTCCTCCATNTCGAAGGCCAGCGCCACAGTCACCATGTCCATTTCCTTGGCCAAGACAAGCATTTCGACTTCGTTGTCGAACGTAATGCCACTATTGACCAGCACTTTGTAAACGTTACTGTCTTTGTCTATGTAACTGATCGAAGGGCCCATATTTGAGACTGACATAACGCCCATCGACTTCAGCCGCTCCAGAACTGTCCGCATATCACGCAGCGGATCGTTGCTGTTAATGCAGGCACAGATGAACGCATCACCTTTGAGAGCCGGCAAAATATCTTGCTCTGTGTAGTCGAGCGTTTGCTGGTTCGAATCGAGGATGGGCCACATCATCGCCATCGTCCCCATCCCGTTCGCCCGCAGCCGAGCACCCGAGAAGGTGTTGATGCAATCGATGCCGGCCTTCTCCAGTAACTTCGCTACCAATCCNCTGCCAGCGCTTGCAATGAGAATCGGCTGCCGCTCCTCTACTTTGGAACGCAAACGTTGAAGAATTTTCTCGCGTGAGGTACGTGCAACAATCATCCTANTTCACCACTCTCATTATCCCTTTCATCGTCTGCCAATGATTGGGGAAGGTGCACAAAAAATCGTANTCGCCAAGTTCCTTTGGNGCAGTGAATTCAATCACCTGNAACTCCCGATAGTTGAGTAGCTCCGTAGCAATGATGATCTTATCGCTGTCGGGCAAGAACCCTACTGNGAAGCCAAGCGCTCCAAGATCTTCCGCCGCCNCGGCGATTTCCGCCGCGGAGTCCGGCTGACCGATGATCAGATTGTGTGGCGTGTAGTCGGGATTCTCAAACCATATCTTCACTGGTTCTCCAGCCTTCACCGTGAACTCAGCGGTGTCGAATCTCATCTGGTCCATGACCGTCTTAATCACGATGGCGTCCGCATCTGGCTCGACACTCGCGACCGTATCGTCTTCAAGGGTAGAGGTGAAGTCGAATGGTTTTGCGGCATTGTAGTCCCAAAGCTGCTCCACTCTCTGCGCCGCAATGCGNGCGTGCGGCACGGGTGAATAGAGCACAAGGTTGAGCAGGTCGNGGTTGACCACGTTGTGCTGCTGGTGCACCCACAACGCCTCCAAGATATGGTGCGCGTCAGCCTCGCTCGTCACGTCGAAGCGCTGCAGCCATTCCTCGGTGGCGGCGATCACTTCGGCGCTGTTGCGCTCCGAGAGTTCGATGCGAGCCCGATGGCGAATGCCGTTGACCGGACTCTCCAGGGCAGCAAGGAGNTCCGGAATTGGACGCCCATCGATCGGAATGTGTTCCTGAAGAGGCCGCCCCTGCGCTGTAATCCGGTAGATGCGGCCATGTTCATGATCGCGGNTAGGATCACGCACGTTGTGTTGCATGTGTCCGATGATGGCGTTGGCCCAATCGGCGACATACANGGCACCATCGCTGCCGATCTCGAAGTCGCTGGGGCGAAAATTCGGGTCGGANGAGACCANCAGGTCGTTAGTCTCTGTGCCATTCACGTCACCGGTCTCGGTTTCGTAGGCNAGCGTGTACTGCTTGATCCCGAGAAATGCNATGACATTGAGGATAAGGAAGTTGTCCTGGTTCCGCTCCGGAAAGTGAGAGCTGGAAAGAATGCCACTGGACGGAACGGGGCGGACGGTGTGTGGCAGCAAGCCTCGCATTGTAAAACCNCCGTCACCGGTCGGTTTGACCTGATAGGCCGTGCCACCGGTACCGTCGGTGGCGTAGTGGTAGCCCCAATAGTCGAAGCTGATACCGTGTGGATTGGGGTTGTTGACTGCGTGGAAGCTGAACTCGTGGGTACGCGGGTTGAACCGGTACATCCCCGAGATNCCCGACTCTTGGTTGGTGAACCAGGGAGTTTCGACGTTTGAAACGTTAAAGATGCCGCGCTGGTAATAGATGAAGCCATCGGGTCCGTACACGAAGTTGTTCGCTGAGTGGTGTGTGTCGGCAGACCCGAGACCACCGAGAAGAGAAATACGGACGTCGGCAACATCGTCACCGTCCGTGTCCTTGAGAAAAAGTATGTCCGGCACCGAGGCGACGATCACCCCACCGTTCCAGAATTCAAAAGCGGTCGGGTTGTGGACGTACGCAAAGGTGATCGCCCGGTCGGCNACNCCATCTCCNTCGTCGTCGGGCAGGATCAACAAGCGGTCGTCCATNTCCTTCGTCGGCTCCCACTTNGGNTAGGTTGCCCACGATGCCACCCACAACCGCCCTCTCGTGTCGACGCCGAGCTGGACNGGGTTAACCATCTCGGGGAACATCTCCTCCGANGCGAAGAGATTGACACGTAAGTCCTTGTCGAGTGTCATCAACTCAATCGCATCCTCGGGACCCACGTACTCCAGTGTCCCGGTCACGCTAACGCCATCCTGAGTTTGTGGCTGGTCGATNTTGGAAATGACCTCAACTGGCTGCGGCATGTTGCTATCTTCGGGATCGATCGCTTGCCCAGCCGCCGCTGCCCATATGACTCTGTCGCGNTTGGCAGNCATGTAGTCGAGTTGCACGAGCTCGTTTTGCAAGACTTCAAAATTAGTTTGGTCATTGGTAAACGCAAGCGTGGAGCGAGTACCCCAGACGTCGTTACCATCTGTGGCGCGGTAACGATTGAACCAGTGCCNATTCTTGTCGAGAACAGCCGNACGNACTGACTCAAGGGTCGCCATATCAGCGGNCGGTTGTCTTCCCAAGAGTGACTCCACAATGATCTCAGCGACCTGCCGGTTACCATCTTCATTGAGGTGCACCCCATTGATGGTCAGCGGCGAGAGTGCGTCTGCATAGAGCTTCTGGGAAGGACCGAACAGGTTGTAGTAGCGAACGTTTTTCTCCCCTGCCACNACTTCCATGGCCTCAGTGTAGGCAGCGAGGCGANCATTNTTATCACGGCCGTCCGGCAGGTTCGAATCGTTCAGGTTCTCGTGTGCTATCGGGGAGAAGAGCACGATGCGAGGTGCACCTTTGCCGGAGTAGTTCTGGGCGCTGGTGCGGTCGATCCACTCCGTTAGCNCCTCCCCGAACTGTGCAGGCTCACCATCGTAGGATTCGTTGTAGCCAAACATCGCGAAGATAACGTCGGCTTGCGAAAGCGCGAGATACTCATCCNCCGTCATGAAACCTTCGCTGCGTGGGCGATGGTCGATGCGGTCGCCGGTGAAACCCTGGTTCCTGATGACGAGCTCAAGCCCCGGAAGTTCTGCCTGCAGGTAGGTCTCCAACCAACCATGGTGCTGCATCCGATCCGCCAGCCCGTTACCAATAATGACGACGTGGTCGCCCTTCTGGAAAAAGGTCTGACCCCGCCCGCACGCAGCGCCTATCGTGACCGCTACCGTCAACACAAAAGCGAATAAGACAGTGCCCCAAGGAAACCTGTTCTGCATATTCATTGAGTCTTAACTCCGGAGACTAGCGACCGTCCCGAGTCGCTTTGCTCTCCGACATGATCGGCGTTTCCCATCCAGCCAGATCAGAAGGCTTCACACCGCGCCGGTAGCTATCGAAGCCGAAGAGCACTGGGTTGTAAGGCCCGACTGGNGACACTTCGATGTCAGCTTTAATCGAGTCCTCCAAACCCAACGCCCANAGCGCAGCGTTTACCAGCATTCGCCGAAATCCAGGGTTCAGGAAGTCCTCGGAAGCACCGTGNGTGGTCGTAAAGACTCGGCCCTGCCTCCCGTTGCCCCCTTGGTATGTCCGTGTCCAGGCGACAGGAAGTAACTCTTTCCCGGGATCTGGGGGGGAATCNGGGTNCATGCCGTTAAGCACCTGGCCCATGCCAAGGACAATAGACCCCGGCATTGGGTCGGCCCTGTATCCACCGGACTGCACGTGGATGTCACTCACACCCCGCATAATTGGATGAGTTGCTTGATCCTCACTGGGCAGAATTCTTGAACTTTGCTCGTGGTTATCACCGTAGTGCCCAACCCAGGTCTCGCCCAAAACCTGGCGGCCAAAACCGCCTTCGTATTCTTCGCCGGCATAGTCCCACGTGTACTTGACGAAAGGCCCTCCCGCAATCCGGAAAGCGTGCGTCGAGGTGCGAATACCCAGAACCGGGCCGCCGCGGTCGAGGTAGTCCACCACGTGCTGCATCTCTTCGGCGGAGAAGTCCTGAAAGCGCAGACCAACGATTAAGAGGTCAGCGGTGTCAAGCGCATCGAGGCCGGTGATGTTGGAGCTCCCGGGCTCGATGAAGCCCTCATCGTCGAGAGTGAAGAAGACACTGGCCTTGAAGCCCAGGTTCTTGGCCAGGATCCGAGCCATCGCGGGCAAGATCTCTTCGGAACGGTATTCGTGGTCGCCCGCTATCAAGACGATGTGCTTACCGGCTCCTGGCCCGTCGGTGCCTTCATAAACTACGAGGTGCGGGTTGTCCTGCGGTAGAGGAAAGGAAAAGGCTGCCCCACTGGCGATGAGTATCAGCAACGAAAGCGTGGCTGTAAAGGCTGACCGGGACGACGACAAAGAGAGGACTGCTGCTCTACACACCACGGAGTTCCTCCTCGAAGAGCTGGCGCAAGCGCTTCGCCACCAGAACTTCTTCACCATCCCTCAAGCACCGCGTCCGCACCGTCACACCGTCGTAGGCCAATCGAGGCTCACCGTCCCTGAGGCGCTGCCGAACCTCGTTCGCAGTCACAGGAAAGACCTCTTCGTCCCAGGCAAGCTCTACATCAGCGTAGCCTACTGTGTTGAGTGCGTACTCCGCATTGAGGCCATCGATGTCCTGAATCTCGTCGGCGATCCAGCGCGCTTTCGCATTCCAGCCCTCCACCAAAGCCTGGTGGTCAAGGGCAACGAAGCGTTCCAGGGCGACGACGAGGCCGATGATTTCTTCCTTGCCAACCTTCATTCCACGGCCGAGGTTGCCGTTGGGCGAGGCATGCAGCCTGGCGGCTTCAATCAGATCGGAGCGCCCGGCGAGAATACCGGTCGATTGAGGCCCGCGAATCCCTTTTCCGCCGCTGATCGTCACCAAATCAGCTCCCGCTGAAATGAAACGTGACAGGCTCACCCGCGGCAGGTCGGAGGCCATGTCGACCAGCACGGGAACACCAGCTCTCTTGCCGATCTCGATGAATTCTTCCGGCATGATGACGTGGTCACCGTGGTCCGTTGCCCGCTTCCTGGGAAGCGGTGGTCCAAACTCCTTTTGCTTTTCAACCGCAACGAGGACCGCGATCATCGCCGTATTCTCGTTGATCTTCGCCGCCACATCCTCGCGCGTGGAAGCCTCAACAATGTTCATTCCAGCCGCACGGTAGGCACGGTCGTAGCTGAAACGATGCTCGGTTTGGATGAGACACTCACGTTGGGGCCAAGTCGGATGCGGCAGGTCCCTAATCTTGTCTGGATCGGTCCCGGTCAGACAGGCGGCGGCTCCAAGGATCATCGCCGAGAAGGCGCCGCAGGTAACCAAAGCGTCTTCGGCGCCCATCAATTGAGCCACTCGGCTCCCGGCTGCCGCGGTTAGTTCGTGCATGTCGACGAAGTAGTCGTTGGCTTCCGCCATAGCACTCAGGACCTCTGCTGGCATCCTGGAGCCACCCAGGGTCGTGATGTGCTCGTGGGCACCAAGGTGCGGGCGGACTCCAAGCAGACGAGTGTAGATGTTGTCGCGCAGAGACGCTTCAGAGTTGGCGATGCTACCCGGAGCAGCGGTACCCTGCGCACCCAACGCTACGATGCTCTTATCCGACCCAGCCTGACAAGCGGTTCCCGTCAACCCCGCAAGACCCGCTGCGGCGCTGCCACCGAGGAACCTACGGCGGCTCAATTCATGGTCTTGATGGTTCATCGCGTGCCTCCCATTTCGGAGAAAATTACGGACGGACACTAACGATCGCCCGCACAGAAGGTCAAGTCCTATGGCCTTGCAACTCGACACCCGGGCCCAGGAAACTCTGCGACCTGGGACGCTAACGTTGCCACGCTTTGGGGTTTCTTTGTAGCCTGCTCCGAGAATCGAAACTACAAGAGCCAAAATGAACGGAGCGGACCATGATCCGTCGTGCAATTNCCATAAGTTTTTTCATCCTTACTTTGCTCCAACCCGGGTTCGCGCAAGATGAATCGCCCGCCGTTGACTGGCAGATGGTTAACTCCATCCGTGAGGAGGGACTACAACGCTCACAGCTTGCTGCCACGCTCTCCTACATGACCGATGTTCTAGGGGCGCGGTACACNCTGTCGCGTGACATGCAACGCGCCCAGCAATGGGCGGTTGCCGAAATGAACCGAATAGGACTAATGAACACGGCTATCGAGCCGTTCATGGACTACGGAGTGAGCTGGGACAATGAGTATTTTTCGTTACACATGCTNGAGCCGGACTACCAGCCCATGGTCGGGTATCCACTCGCTAATACACCTGGAACCAGCGGTGTACAACAAGTGCCTGTGGTCATAGTGGATGCACGAACGCAACAGAATCTTGAGCGCTACCGCGGCAAACTTCAGGGGGTTGCCGTGCTCTCGACGCCACCAGCCGCTATTGACCTAACACGCTTTTCCAGAGGTGTCACCCGGTGGACAGACGAGCAATTGCGAGAGCTTGAGCAACCCGCTCCTCCTGAGACACCACGTCCCTCCCCTACACCCCGAAATCCCGATGTGCTCAGCGCGGTGGATCAAATCGCGTTCTTTAAATCCGAAGGCGCCGTGATCGTTCTCGAGTCACGTAGCGGTTGGCCGGGGGCCGTGCGTGGTTTCGCTCGACCCGGAACCAAGGTCGACAATTGGTCGCGCGAGGGGAACTTAAACTCTCTGCCCATCGTTGCGGTGAACCCCGAGCACTACAACCGCATGTACCGCATCCTTGAACGGGACATACCGGTCATCATAGAAGTTGAGATACGCAACCAGATTGGTGACGTAGTGGAGCAAGCGAGCAACGTATTAGGCGACATTCCTGGCTCTGACCTTGCAGACGAGTTGGTGATGCTCGGTGCCCATTTCGACACATGGCACGCCAGCCCAAACGCTTCCGACAACACTTCGGGTGTAGCCGTGATGCTCGAGGCAGTCCGAATCCTGAAAGCCGTTGGGGTTGAGCCGAGACGCACAATCCGCGTCGCGCTGTGGGCCGGCGAGGAGCAAGGTATCTTCGGCTCGCGAGAGTATGTTAGGAAGCACTTCGGCGATCCGAATGACTCGGAGATCGGTGTCACGCCCGCCCANGAAAATTTCTCCGTATACTTCAACCAGGACTATGGCCCTGGCCAGTACCGCGGCATCTACCTCCAGGGCAACGAATCCGCGCGCAGGATGTTCACGGCCTGGTCGGAGCCATTCCATGACTTAGGGATGACGACGGTTTCACCGCGGGGTGTGGGTAGCACTGATCACGTGCCCTTCGACAACGTCGGGTTGCCAGCGTTCCAGTTCCTGCAAGACCGAGTCGGAGGCACGGGCGGCCACACCAACTTAGACTACTTTGACACGCTGCCGCTCGACGACCTCAGGAAAAACGCCGTGATCATCGCTTCCTTCGTTTACCACGCTGCGATGAGCAACGAGCGGATTCCGCGCAAGCGCATGGCCAGGTGAAACTGGCGGTCGGCGAGACGCTGCGAGTCTGGCGCGAGTTCGAGGAGGCCGCCGCCGAGTCCGGCTAGCGGGCGCGTCAAAGGTCGGCCCACCGACCGGCATGATCACCGCCGGTTTCCGCAAAACCTCATAGCGGTGTCTCGAGATATCTCGCTGTCGAATGCTCGGAAATCGCCATCCTGCTGTGCGAATGTTCGGAAGAAATCAGACTGATATTGATCCACGACTATCCCATGCCCGCAATCCTTGATCCTCATGCCGATGAGCACGTTCTCTGAAGTCGTTACCGGCGGGAAGTTATAGAGGTAGTACTGGGAATACTCCTCATACCCCGAATACTCGAGATCGAGATGCTCGGCCCATCTTTGAAGGCTACTTGGATTTGAGGGGGTGTTTTCGTCCCAAGCAGAGTACGTACGCCCATGTACTGTCTCTCGAAGTCCGTCGATAATCGTTGGCGGGGAAGGATTGGCGAATTCTTGGAAATTGATACCTCTCTTGCCCGTCTCTTGACCGTTGAACCACAGCCCTTGATCCTGCTCGCCCTGGATGTGGAAAACAGATGGCAATGTGCTAGGGGTGTTTCCTTTGAAATCGACAATCCCTTCCCGAAGATCTGAACCTCCCGTTACGGAAATGGCTCTAAAGGAATAGGTGTCGTTCAAGCCGGCATCGGTTAGATCGATCGGGCCACCCAATACGTACGAGAGCAAAAAGATCGCCCCGGACGAATGACCGACCCCGAAGATGTTTTCCGGATCGATGTTGATATCGGACGACGACTGTAGTGCATTGAGCAACGTATGAACGAACGCGAAATCGTCCCGCTCTGCCTCGAAACCCTTATGCCAGAACCACATACCGCGCGCCCCACCGTCCTCAGGCGCTCGGGGAACCTCCGGCTTCTTCTCGGAGAAGGCAGACATTCTGACGACGATGAAATCGTCTTTATACGGTTCCAACCGCGGTGACCAATCCAAATACCTCAAAACGCCTTCGTCGTTGACTGTGGGACGACACATACAGCCATGAAAAAACAGAACAACCGGATACGCTTCTTCACGGTTGTATGAGGTGGGGAACGTAACGGAGAAATGTCGGTCGTAGCCGTTGATGTTGACGGTGCCACGATTCGTCTGCGCGATGTCCAAACTCGAGAATACGAGTTCGGCGTCATCGGACTGCGACGATGAGACTGGAGTCGGAGTCTCGGAATCCCGGCTTTCGTCGGCGGACACTCGAGTGCAAGCCGGCAACAGCATCATGGCGCCCGAAAGCAGAAAAAGGGCGGCCGCTTGGGTTCGAATCCGTATCTTCATTGTTCTCTCCCGGAAATGCTCAATAGACTGTGGGCCGACGCTCACAGAGCGTTGCGCAACACGTCCAGCATGATGTCGATGCCTGCGTTGAGGTACGACCGAGGAATCGTGAGGGTCGGCCACGTCGTGGAGCCGCTGCTCGGGATCCTTTATCAGGCATCGGCCAGAGTCAGGTTGACCAACATCGGAGTATCCGCCGGAAGCGCCGTCCAGTCGGGCTCGTCCTTGAGGATGCCGGCGAGTACCTCGGAGACGTCGTCCCCTCGGAAAGGTGAGGTGCCGGTGAGCATCTCGTACGGCAGCACTCCAAACGACCAGATGTCCGTCCGCTTGTCGAGCGGCTTGCCCTTCGCGTGCTCGGGGCTCATGTAGCCGGCAGTGCCCCTGGATTTTCCAGGTTCGAGTAGGAACGCTTCATCGGAGCTTCCCCTCGCAAAGACGCACATATTCNTGCTGCTCCTGNCCTCGGCGCACGCCAGCAGCGCAGGCTTCCCAAGCTTCTTGGGCCCGCCCTGAATCGCCGAGAGCTTCGAACGTTAGTCCCCTCCAGTAGTTGGCACGAGCTTCAAGGGGCTCGTGGGGGCGGCCAGCGTTTAGGTTGGCGGGATAGGTAAGGGCCATGTCGAAATCAGTGAGCGCGGCCTGCAGCTCCGTNGCAATCTGATCTAAGGATCCCACTGCAATACCACGCTCGTAGCGGTTTATACCCCTATTGATATGGGCGCGTGAAAAAATTTCCCAGGTATCACGAACACCCTCACGGTTGGTGAAAGTAGTGGATTCAAGCAGTGCAATAGCGTCATCGAAACGCTTAACAACTGTGTAGGTATCAGCGAGCAAAACAACGACATCAGGTCGTCGGTATTCGTCACGGGGAAGAGACTCAAGCACCACAATCCCCGCGTCGGCGTCTCCCTGCTCGATCAAAATTCGCGCCAGGTCACGGTGAAGGGTCTGGTCATCCGGCCGAGCGCTAATCGCCGCCCGGTACCAACTAGCGGCGGCAGTCAGGTCACCATCGAGCCTCCACGCAAGTAGTCCTAGATTGCGTGTCGCGACACTGAGTAAAGAGTCAATCTCCACGGCCCGGCGCCACTCGGGCTCGGCTTCGTCAAAACGTCCGAGGCCAGCGTAAAGATTTCCGAGGTACGCGTGCGCCCGAGCATCATCGGGGTTTTCCGAAATCGCGTGCTGCAGCACAACGATCATTTCGGTCCGCGAAGGGAAGACGTAGTCGGCCTTGATCTCACTAGCTTGCGCGATCAGGCTTTGCGATTCCTCATTGTTGCCGAGCTCATGTTCAAAGTACGCGATCGTGTACAGCGGCAACGGACGTGGTAAATCCTGATTGTCGACCAAGACGGCGCGAGTAAACGCGGCAGCTTCCCGGACTAACCCCAGTTCGGCGAGAGCGAAGGCGAGCTCAAGATGCGCGAACTCGGTCTCCCCTACCCAGCCGACGGATAGCGCAAACCTTTCAGCACTGGCAGCCAAGTCACCGTCACTAAGATTCGCCCCTCCTGAACCCTCTTTCACCAGCTCCGCAACAGCCCATGGCACAAGCCGGACAGTTCCTGACTCCACATCTTCTGCTGCTGCCGACGCGGCCCTATCGATATCACCTAACCTGTAGGCAGCGATCATGTGCGACTCACTGAGCCGTACATGATCGGTGTCACTTTCGGCGAGCCCAGCTTCAAAGGCCGCGATCGCCTCGGGGAAATCGCGCAGCCNCATACGGGCGCGGCCAACGAGACCGTGGCCAAGCGGCGTGGGGCGAACGGCTTCGGTGGCCGCAGATCCGTCAGCAAGGGCGGCGTCGAGATCACCGAGCTGTAGGTTCGCCACGCCGCGCAAGTACAGGATCATGCCGTCCTCTGGATCGACAATCCGAGCCTGGTTGAGAAGCTCCTTGGCACGTTCATAACGACCTACCTCAGCGTCAAGCACTGCCAGTGACACCAACGCCGACGCGGCCGAAGTATCGGGGTCCATGGATGAGTCGCTCTCGAGGACAGCCCTGTAGCCACGCCGGGCCCCTAGGCGATCACTCTTCTTGTCTAAATCGAGGGCATCCAGATACATTTGGTCACTCGTCCGCTGCAGTGGAGCATCCTCCAGCGNGGGTGCCGTTCTTTCTGGGATATCGAGGGGCGATTCGTATCGGAGCAAACTGGCACCCGCACCCGATTTAACGTCGACGCTCACCGCTTCGCCCGGAGCAATCGATAACGGAATGACCTGTACGGACCGCGGATTGAAGTTGACTGTTCGCGAGACGATCTGTTCGTCCCCCCGCCGAACTACGAGCCGTGCGTTCGGGAAAACACCCGTAGACAAAAAGCGTAGCTCGACACCGGCAGACGGCTCCTCTCCAATGCCTGCAGCCATATTCCAACTTCCGAGTGACCCAGCTTCACGGCGCTGCACCGCCATGTCAGGAGTGGCGTATTCGAAGCCATCGATTAACCCACCAACCGGATACCAGAACTCCTGCCACGCTACACGTCCACCTGGTCTGAGCATCTCAAAGTCTGCCTGTGTCAAAAGCGGGCCGCTCTGTACCTCGATGTATGGGCCGTCATCATCCGTTAGCGCCGACTGGGCCACCATCCCCTCATCGGACTGCCCCCAAGTCCAGGCCTTTTTCCCCGGAAGCACGTTATGGTCCGCCACCTGCACGATGCCATAGTCACGATCGATGTCGTAAGCACCGAAAAAATCGGCCGCCACTTGATACCCAAAGACCGAGGTCGGTTCTGGGTAGTTCTTTAACCAACTTAGATCGCTGCCCTGGTGTACCGGCCACGAGAAGAAATTGACACCATTGTGATCGGAACCCAGTGTCATCGGGTAAATGAAACGAGTGCCGTCTCGTTGTGGAAAGGCGGTGTTATTCCAAAAGTAGTAAGGATGCACACCATCGGTTGGGTTAAAAATCTCAATTTGTTCATCAAGATAGGCACGGCCAGGATGCAACGTCAGGCGCACAGTCCATCCGGTGCGGAAGTTCATCTCGGTGTAGCCAATTACCAACGACGCTGAACCATCCGGGTTTTGTACACCGACAACATCGACCGGCGAAAAGCTAGTCACCGTGTGCCCCTGCGGCCCCCGGTTCCACTCGATCCCACCCGAAACCCAGGCGCCGCGCAGGGCAATGTGCCCCGGCTTAATGACCTGATTGGCATGGAACATTTCTTCGCCCCGNACTTTGTCGTATACGGAGTGGATNCGNCCNCCGATCTCTGGCAAACACATGATCCGCAAGTATTCGTTCTCCAGATAAACNACNCGNTAGGAACGATCCACNAGTTCACTGGTAAAGCCATCTTGAGTTGTGTANGGGTAGTTNTTNGAGCCGGTGAGNTCGAAGAACTGNGGATTCGGATCGTCNGNCCGAAGCGGGTAGGTTGGGATGATCACCTGCTGTTCCCACGTCGTAACCTCGCTTGAAGAACCAATTCCGNCGCANCCGGNAAGAAACAAAGTGGCAGCGAAAANAAGAAGCCNGGCCCGNAAAANCCACTCGACACTCAGCCTTGAGGNCAATANCTTTTCNAGGGTTCCATTCATTNGATGAACTCCAGCGCTCGAAATACTGCGGGTTCGTGGAAACTCGGGCCGNTGGGCGGCGACCAGGCAGCGTAGACAACGTCACGATCGGGCTCTGTCGGACCAAACGGTCGCTTGATCCGGAAGATGTTNAAGCGCCAAACGTCCCCATCATGGGGCGGAACNGNNACACTGCTAATAGCCGTNAGCGTTGCGAAACTNCTCCATGGAAGGATGGCGATGGCCATCCAGCCAACCNGCTCACCATCAGCACCAATCAGAGGGTGTACCTTGCTCTGCAGNCCTTCGTGATCCCANTCAATATCCGATCNTACATTGGGCGCACCCTCGAATATCANCAGGTCACAAACCACGTTGTGTGGGCTGATCTCAATCTCAGCNTAGTTGCGGCCATCACCATCTGGGTCGATGAAGATCTCGACCACCTCCTCCGTCCACAAATGGTCATCACGNTTGGTCAACGTGTACCACGGCGAAGGATCGACGGCATCAAAACGTACGAATAAGCCCGNCTCACTCCAAACTGCACGAAAGGANGTCCCATAGATTTGTGGCCCCCACGCNACTTTCNGGGCCTGCTCCCACGCTTTACCGTCGCCNCTTAGCAGTGCTTGGGTCGAAGCAGAGCTACGACGCGCACCATAGCTTTCTTCGANGTTACTGCGACCAGTTTGAATTATTGGCATGGCTACCATGAACATGGCAACNAGGCAGGTCAANAACATCGGCATGGAGAAAGGTTANCCCNGCCAGCGGAGGATCTCCTCGGCAAACCACTGACATTCACGAAGTCGGGGCGGTTCTAAATCCAACACTATCGAGGATTACCACCCCAGATGGAGAACGATCAAAGACGAATTCAATACGTGCTGGCCGCGATACATCAAACTTCGGGTTGGCCTCNAGAAACCATTCGAGTGGCAGCAANAAGCTCTGGAAGANAGCTTCGGAATCGGTCCGTGGATCATCGACGAACGTNTTGCGCAACTGCACCTCAAGCTGCGGNTGCACCATCGAGAAGCGACTAAGAAGCACTTCGGCAACGTTGNTCCGTGTATCAACAAGGCGAATTGTGAAGTCGATCGGCTCACGAGGACCGCCTTTATCTTCTTNCTCATTGTTACTATTAGAATTGTTCTGATCCTGCGATCTCTCTAGTTCCTGAGTACCCAGATCTTGTCGATGCTGGTTGTCTTGTTCTTCGTCCTTGAGCNTCAGATGGGCCGGCNCCTTTGAGCTTTCGTTGGCATCGGCAAGCGAGAAAAACAGTGCGCTGGAAGGATCGACAACAAACTNCTCAGGCAAGTCGATAACGTAACGGGGCGTGATGTCGTCATCGTCNAGGTTNGTGGCTACGTTTCCTTCAGTTGACTCCCTATCAGACTCATCAGACGCTTCTTCATGTTCATAGGCNACATCGTCACCATTTCGATCCTCCAAGACCTCCCAGCCGAGGTATACGCCAGCGGTCTCCTTGGTNCGCGACTTCATCGAAANCCGTTGCTCTCGCCATACAGTGAGGTTTTGAGCCATTGTTGAGCCACCAGCCAGCGTTGTGGTCGTCACGTCAACGTCCTCGTCGAAGGTCGCCACCTTCATGGAGCGNGCGTCGTCGAACTCCACCAAATAAGCTGTCTCNGGTAGCCACTGCTTGCCTTCACGAGCGTCNGTAAACAACGGNAGGTAGTTGAG
This sequence comes from Acidobacteriota bacterium, assembly GCA_002722645.1. Taxonomy (GTDB): domain Bacteria; phylum Acidobacteriota; class UBA890; order UBA890; family UBA890; genus UBA890. Next base: position 38,195 of record PBML01000045.1, on the reverse strand, counting down.
NTGCCCACGCAGCGTCGCCTCAAGAAAAGCACTGATATACACCTCGGCGACTTTGCGCTGGTCTCGTTCGGCGATNAACGACCGAGTCGAGAGAGACCGACCAGAAGGCAATCTGGAGTCGCGATCACCCCATACTTGGTTGAACTGGCCATGGTTNGCGCCCATCACGTACAACGACGATTTAAATCGGTAGGGGCCACCTGAAAAAGTTACATGCTCGTACTGGCTGGCACCGCTGAACGAACTAACGTCACCATCGTTGGCACCGTGAATNACGAAGTAGTTGATATCGGAAAGGTCCGTGTAGCGTCCGCCAGGCTGATACTGCCCCATAACCGGAGCGATGGCGATCACAGCGTTGATGTCGAAGTTGTAGTCAAACGGGACGGTTGCATCGTCCGGGTAATATGGAAGGGAATTAAAAAACGCCGCAANAGNAACTGCCTCTCCGCCCCGTGAATGACCGATCAACCCTATGCGACTCATATCGATTTCACCGANAAAAGGGTTGAATGTCTGCTCGTTATCCCCCACGGAANNTTCCNTAGCGCCGTTTTNCCNTGAGCCACCAGTGACCTCGCCCTCGTTCCATCGATCCCATACCTTGAGGTGTTCAAGCAGCAGCCAGCCACGTGCATCATTTTCNTGACTTATATTGCCGTTGATGAAATTTTCATCGACCGACACCAGGACGTANCCACGACTCGCAAGCAACTCGCCTAAGTATTTGTACCCGGGGTCTGAATANTCGTACATACTGTGGTTGCCATGCACGATGAGCACGAGCGGGAATGGACCATCACCANCCGGGTACCAAACGCGACCTTGCAGAGGCAATTCGTCGCGATCAAAGCCCCAGAAATCTTTGCGCTCATCGCCTGATCTGCCAATCCAATTGGCTAGGAACGGTCGACCATCGACCGTCTCAGTGATCAGGTCAGCGTCGCGTCCGAACTCCGGACGNCGAATGTCCGCGCCGNTGCCGTAAGTCAAATAGAGAACCTCNTGAGGCCCGNGCTCCGAAGGATCCGTCAACGATAAGCCCACAACCGATGCTGTTCCGNCGGTCTCAGCTTCACGAGCGGCGTTACGATACTCGATCGCATCGAAACCNGGATTCATCACCCAATACAAAAGATAACCAACGGTTAAGATGCCGAACACAATACCGATNATCGCGATGCCTTTTTGGAACCGNGTGATCGNCGAAATATCCTCGCGAGAGATCACCGCCAGCGCAGCACCAGCNACGGAGAACGCAATGACGCTNACCCATAGNACCCGGTCGTCGGTACTGAAAGGNAAGGAGCTCGCCAGNACCCCAGCGCAGGCTCCCAACATCAGGCGATAACGCCACGGCATGTGAGCGATTACAGTGGCAAGGACCACCATGCCGACACCGTACATGACCGCCTCACGGACCCCACGCACGGCGTTCGCAACGCGGTCGTAGGTCGGGAACGGCAACATCGAACGGTGTAGAACGCTGTCGGCAACAACCACGATTGTCGCGATGAACAAACCTAGCGCAGCGCCCTTCCAAGAGCGCTCACCAGGAGTCGCTTCCTGCCACTTCTGGCGCATCCATTCCCATGCACGGACGAAAAACCAAAACGCCCGCGGGAAACGCACTGCAGTCCGCGCTAGCCACTCCACGGTCTTGGTCTTGATGCTCATTGTCAGATCTTGGCTCCCCAGGAAGCGCTGCGCGCCGACTCTACCCAACCGCCAAAGGACACGCAAACGCTGCGCGCCGAACTTCCACTGAACAAGCACACGGAGTAACGTTGCGGCCGGTGAACACTTCCAGCTCTGTGCTTCCTGTGCCCGCGGATTAATCGACGTGAGCGTACTGCTAATTTCCACCTACGAGATGGGGCGCCAGCCATTTGGTCTCGCCTCCCCGGCTGCGTTTCTTGAAGAAGCGGGTTTCGATGTGGCCTGCCTGGATCTTTCTGTACAACGGCTTGACCGTGATGCCGTCGAGCGTGCCGCTCTTGTCGCTTTCTACCTGCCGATGCACACGGCGGCGCGTATCGCTCTAAACGTGCTTGACAAAGTCGTGGTGTGGAACCCGGATGCTCACGTCTGCTTGTACGGCCTTTACGCCCTGGCAAGCGCTAAGGTCATGCAACAACGCGGCGCATGCACGATCCTCGGTGGTGAATTTGAGGAAGGGCTGGTGAGACTGGCGCAGCGTATCTGTCCCCCGGTACAAACCAGCCCCGACCAAACTTTAGAATACCAGCCCGAAACCAACATTGAGGGAGAGAGGCAAGTCGAACCGGAGATCTCGCTGAAACGCCAACAATTCCAGACACCGCGCCGTAATAATTTGCCGGCACTCGCAGAGTACGCCCACCTCACCACGGCCAATGGCGCGCGTCGAACCGTCGGGTACACCGAGACAACTCGCGGCTGCAAGCANNTGTGCCGCCATTGCCCAGTTGTGCCAATCTACGGNGGTCAGTTTCGCGTCATCCAACCCNAAGTTGTACTTGCCGACATCGAGCAGCAGGTCGTTGCCGGTGCGGANCACATTACTTTTGGAGATCCCGATTTTNTCAATGGTCCTAAGCATGCGGCCAAAATCGTTACAACGTTGCACAAGCGATACCCGCATCTGACCTATGACGTGACTGTAAAGGTCGAGCACCTGCTTGCTTATCCTGCTCTGCTGTCGACGCTTCGTGAGACCGGATGTGTGTTCGTCACCAGTGCTATCGAGTCGGTCGACAACCGTGTTCTGGAGATCCTCGACAAGGGCCACACACGGGACGATTTCTTTGAAGTTGTGCGATTGTTCCGCGAAGCAGGCNTGGCTCTACAGCCAACGTTCGTCGCCTTTACCCCGTGGACCACACTCGATAGCTATGCCGACCTACTTTCCACTCTCATCGAGTTGAACATGATCAATAACGTACCGTCGATCCAGTTGGCGATCCGGTTGTTGATTCCGGCTGGCTCGTGTTTGNTGGAGGTACCCGAGGTGAACCGCNTAATTGGTGAATTCGAACCTCGATCACTCGGCTATCCATGGCGTCATAGTGATTCGCGCGTCGATGAGTTGCAGCGGGAGATTCAAACCACGATTGAGCNCGCTACCGCCTGTACGGACCGACTAGAAATTTTCGCGCAGATTTGTGAGCTTTTGGGCCCAAGGCTCGAACAACCTGCTCCATTGCCACCAGTAACCACTATAAGGCCGAGGGCCACAATCCCCTATCTCAGCGAACCCTGGTACTGCTGAGCAGAACCTACCCAGGAGCAGTTAGCTCCTTTCTANCAGGTCACGNTCCTAGNGACGGGTNCAAATCGATGCGGTACCCTGCTGGGANGATTCCAACATACACGTGACCCTATCGCGGCTGACTCGAAGGAAGATCGATGACACCACGCCCTGCTAAAAACCCACTTCATCCCGCCCGCCAACGTCCGTGCATTGGGTCTGCCATCATGCTGCTTGTCGCTCTGCTGGCCAGCTCAATCGCTTCAGCGGTCCCCCAGGCAGAGATCCCGACACCAGAAGAGTTCTTTGGTTTCGCGATCGGTACCGATGAAAAGCTCGCCCGCTGGGACCAAATCCTGGAGTACTTCGATCTGCTTGCCGAGACTTCCGGCCGCGTGCGCGTTGACGAATACGGCCCCACAACTCTCGACAACCGCTTCGTCTCGGTGGTCGTGACTGCGCCTGAGAACTTCGCTGACATTGACCGCTACGTCGACATAGGTCGCCAACTCGCCGACGGCCGCAGTCTTTCACAGCAACAGGCGCGGGCGTTGGCCCAGGAAGGCAAGGTCACTGTCGTCCTCAACCACAACATACACAGCTCCGAGATCGGCTCGTCGCAGACCAGCGTGCAGCTGATCTACGAGATGGCGGCGTTGAACACTCCGTTAATGGAGGAGGTTCTTGAAAACGTGATCATGGTGCTGGTGCCGTCGTCGAATCCCGACGGCCAGATCATGGTTACCGACTGGTACAACCAAAACCTCGACACCGACTTTGAAGAAGCACCGATGCCGTACCTGTACCACCACTATGCCGGCCACGATAACAATCGAGACTTCTTCATGGGCAATCTCGTCGAGACCCGCTACATGTTTAAGCTCATGTTTGACGACTGGGCGCCGCAGGTGTACCTCGACCAGCACCAGATGGGGTCCGGCGGGGCGCGCATGTTTGTGCCGCCGTTCCCCGACCCCCAGAGCCCTGACATCCCACCGCTGCTGTTCCAGGAGATTCGCCTACTCGGCGGCCAGATCGTCACCGACCTCCAGGCGGAAGGCAAGAAGGGCATCCTCACCGGCGAGATGTACCGCATCTATGGCCAGGAGGGAGCGCTGAACTGGCGCTTCCACAACGTCGTCGGTCTGCTTACTGAGACGGCGAGCGCCCGCATCGCCTCGCCAGTCACGCCAAACAGCGGCGGCCGGGCTGGTCGCGGCGGACGTGGTGGTGGGAGTCGAGGCGGTCGAGGCGGTCGGGGCGGCAGTTCCGAATTCTCTGTCGCCATGGTCGATCCTTGGCGCGGCGGTACGTGGACGCTCGGAGACATCGTCGACTACCAAATGATTGCGGCGCGCGGTGTGCTTAAGCAGACAGCGCGCAACAGAGAGGATTTTCTGTACAACCAGTGGTTGATGGCGCAGGAAACCCTGAAGCGGGCCGAAATCGAAGGACCCTACGCCTGGGTCATTCCCATCGATCAGTCCGATCCGAACACCGCCGCTGATCTGGTACAGCGACTAATCAACCAGGGCATCGAGGTCTACCAGGCTGGCGAGTCTTTTGAGGCGATCCTCTCTACAGATCCGCTTCCGTTGCCGGGATTCATCCCTCCTGATCCCGCCGAAGAGACAGCAGCTGAAGGCGGCGAGGAGGAAGAAAACGAAGAAGCCGAGGAAGTCGAAGAAGCCGAGGAAGTCGAAGAAGCCGAGGAAGTCGAGAGCGAGGAAGAGCCCGAAACGGAACCCGAGCCGGTCACCTATGCCGCCGGCTCATTCATCATTCCAGGCGCCCAGCGAGGACGTCCCGCCTTGATCGACCTTCTCGAGCCACGCTCCCCTGTGATCAAGTACGAATATCGAGACGGCCCGGTCCAGAGACGCTACGATTCCACCGCCTACACCATGTCGATGCAGATGGGCGTCGACGTCGCTCGCGTCGATACGCAGTTCGACGTCACCACCACAACAATCAGCACCGCAGTGCCGCCGATGCCGGAGATCCCTAACCGAGCAAGTAGCGGTTACGCGCTCGATCCGCGGATCAACGAAAGCTACGTTGCCGTCAACCAGCTGCTTGCCGAGGGCGTCGAGGTCTATCGAAGCTCAGGGCCACTAACCGTCGAGGCCGGTGAGCTACCAGCCGGCACCTTCATGATCTCAAGGCGGACGCCCGAGATCGCCGACCGGATGCAACAGATCGCATCGGAGATGCGCGTGCCCGTGTTCATCGATCCGGAAGGCTCGGGAAGCAACATGCCGGTACAGATTTCCGGCGCCCGCATTGGCTTATACAAGCCCTGGCAGGCGTCGATGGACGAGGGCTGGACACGATTGACGCTGGAGAATTACGGCTTTCCGTTCCAGAGCGTAGACAATGCCCGTATTCGCGAGGGGGACCTCGGCGCCAACTTTGACGTGCTGATCATCCCGCAGGGCGTGCAACCTCGGACCTTGATCAACGGTATTTCCGAGGAGCGCATAATGGAGCCCTACGCCGGCGGCGTCGGCGACGAGGGCATCGAGGCAATTATCGAGTTTGTCGAAGAGGGCGGCACGCTGCTGACCTTTGAACGCTCGGACCAAATTGTGTTCGAACACTTCAATGTGCCAGTCAAGGACGCGTTACAGGGCCTGCAGCAACCCGACTTTTACCTACCGCCAGCGGTCTTGAAGCTCGATGTCAACAACGAGCATCCGCTCGGCTATGGAATGAAAGAAAACGCCTTCGCATTTTTCGGTGGTGGCCGAGCCTACGAGCCAGACGGTTGGGACGCGGCGGCGGGCAATATGCGAGTCGTCGCCACCTGGCCGTCTGAGGGCCGTGTGCTGGCATCCGGCGAAATGCTCGGCGATGAGTTCCTGGCTGGCCGCGGCGCTGTCATCGAGGTCGACTACGACGACGGCAAAATCGTGATGTATGGCTTCCGCGTGCAGCACCGGGCACAGACGCAGGGTACGTTCAAGTTGTTCTTCAACGCTCTGTATATGACCCAGTAGGATTCGCGTTTCTTATCGCATCAGTGGCTGTTGCTTCATGTAGGATAGCGTCCGCCAGAGCCACTCAAACGGTCCGAACCGAAAGCGCTTCAGCCACCAGGCCGAAAACGGAATCTGAAACGCCCAGATGCCACACACAATCAAAATCTGGCCGGCCCGGCTGACCTGCCCGAAGTAGCCAAGCCCATGGCCGTAGAAGATCGTCGTGGCAATGATGGTGTGCAACAGATAGTTGGTCAGAGCCATGCGCCCGACGTTGGCCAGCCCCGAAGTTACNTTGGTCAACAGGCCATACTTGCAGATCAGCATGATGGCACTCGCATACCCAAGGCTTACGAGCAGGCTGGCGAAGTAGTTGTACACCTGGCTGAAGAAGAAGCGCTCAATACTCCACGCGGAGGCGAAGTTCTGGTGCACGCTGTACACAAGGATGGGCAAGCCGAGAAACGAGATCCCGATGCACCGCTTGTAGATCCGATCAGATAGCTCGGCGCTGAAGAAACCGATCTTGAACAGCGCCATGCCGACGATCATGAGACCGCTGGCACGCCAGAAGGTCCAATAAATGAACGCCTCCGTGTGCGTCCCGACAGCGACCTTCACCCGGCTGCGCCCCTGATCGGACCAGCCCCCCTGGTAGTTGGCAACCTCCTCGGCAATTTGTTCCGGCGTTGGCTGCCAACCAACCATCATTTGCTCAACGTCCTCTTGGGGCCACCATTGTACCGACAGCCCAGCTGTCATCATTAGTACCGGCGAGACCATCAGGGCGATCGCCCCGATGATGATCAGTGCCTTGGGCGAACGACGCTTGAGCCAGAACACCCACAGGGCACAGAGGCTGTAGACAAACAGGATGTCGCCCGCCCACACCCCGTAGGCGTGAACAAGGCCGAACACCATGAGCCAGAAGGTGCGCCGGTAGTGAAGCCCCGTCGCCCGACGGCTCTTTGCTTCGGCGCGTCGCCACATCAGCACGATGCCGGCACCGAACAGCGCCGAGAACAGGGCCATGAACTTTTGATCGAATAACAGGTGGCTAACGTACCAGACCCAGTAGTTAGCACCGGTGAGATCGCCATAGGCAGTCGGGTTCATGTACGCCGCGCCGACCATCGAGAATGCCTGGATGTTCATCACCAGGATGCCGAGCAAGGCGAAACCGCGCAGCACGTCGAGCGAATTGATGCGCTCGGTCTGGTCGACCGGGATGAGGCTCGGTAGCTCAGGATCAGAGGCCATAGCGAACCGTACTATTCCATCGGCATCTTCTTTGATGCCAACTGCGGATGGCGAAAGATTGACGCCAGACCCAGCAGGCCGAACAGAGTCATGGTCCCCGGCGCCAGGGCTGGCGTCGCTCCTTTGAGTGATTCCCAGAACAGCTCGAAGCCAGCGCGTGACGGGTACATCTCAAGCTCAAATTCAGCGTTTCCAGTGTAGTGCTGATAAATGCCAATGATGCCTGCGATCACGTATAGAGTCATCAAAAGCTGAAAACTGCGCAGGCTCGCCGCTGCTGGCCTGGCCATCGTCCAGACAACCGCCAACGGACCAACCACCAGTAGATACATCGGCACCAGCTGCCACCAGTCTTCGTTGTGCTCTATCAGATAGAGTTCGGCCAGCACTCCGAGCATGCCGAAAAGAAGGATCGCAAGGATCAGGCAGCGGAACATCCCAATTGTTCGGTGTTCCGCGCCGTTAGCGTCCGATATCAATTACTGCTCGATGTATACGTAGCGGGCGAGCCGTGCAACCTCATTCTCGTCGACGTACTTGCCGATCTCCCGCTCGAACTGCGCCATGTTGACGTACGGCCGGTACTCCTCGAACTCGTGCACCATACGGTTGCCGACGCCCGGGATGGTCAGGAAATCTTCGCTCGATGCCGCGTTTAGGTCCATCGGCACGAAGACGTACTTCTCAAGCCGCGCGACCTCGTCGTCGTCAACGTATTTGCCGATCTCACGCCGGAAACGCAGAATCCCACCCTCCCAGGGGCGATACTCGTCGAACTCGTGCGCCATCCGCCCACCGACGCCTGGTACAAGCATCATCTCTTCTTCGCTGGCGGTGTTGAGGTTGATCGGTACAAACAGATTCACGAAGACCTCAGTCCGTTGCTGGTCGGACAGCGTAGCGGCACTCAACGTCGCGTCAAGCGCTGTGGCGGTCAAGTATGGCCGGCCGGCGATGATGGCCTGCGCGATCGTTGAATCGATGTGCGGTGCCGCCTGCAGCTCGTCTGCGCTGGCGAGGTTCGGGTTCAGCACGCTGTTGTTAGTACCTACCTGGGCAAAACTTCCCACTGCGGCGAACACTGCGATGAGCGCCAAGAAAACGACTCGTGTATGGATCATCTGAATTCCTCCGACCAGTTTGATGCCTCGCAACGGTTTGTGGGGATGGGCGAAACCATGATGACGTGTTCGGTGCGTTCCGAAAACCCTTCAGGTTATTTTACTCAAACGTAATTGAGATTGAGACTCAATAGCGTTTATTGTAACAAGCCCCTTCGNCACCGGCAAGCCTGNTGGCATCAGATGTCACCAAGTAGATTGGCGTAGCCAAACAGTGCGGGGGTCCCGCCTGTGTGGACAAACAGAATCGTGTCGTGCGGCTCCAGGTCACCCCGGCGAACGAGACCGATAAGGCCCGCGAAAGCCTTGCCAGAATAGACCGGATCGAGCAGCAAACCTTCGCGTTGTGCCGCGATCCTTATCGCTTCCAACGTGTCCTCAGAGGGATGCCCATAGCCTGGCGCCAGCCAGTCGTCATGTACGACGACGTCGGTCTCATCCACCACGTGAGCCACATGGAGTTTCTCTCCAGTGGCGCGCGCTGTGCGCAGAATTCGCGCCGCCTGGCTCTTAGCATCGCGCCGCACCGCGATGCCGTGGACTGGCACCTTAGATCCGGCGGCACGCAACCCAACCAGCAACCCCGCTTGGGTCGCACCGCTGCCACTGGGAACAACGATGGCGTCGAAATCGGCCCCGAGAACGGCTGCCTGTTCGAGAATCTCCCCGGCAGCCTCAACGTAACCGAGGGCGCCAAGTGGCTGATGTCCCTCGGATAGGTAAATAACGTAGGGGCTTTTGCCCTGGCTACGCAGACGCTCGGCTATTGCATCAAGCTCAGCATCGGCGCCGGTCTCGTCTTCNCCCTCGGGGTAGCTGTGCAGTCGGGCGCCGAAGAGCTGATTGAGAAGAACGTTCCCGGAACGCCGATACGTCTCATCCATACCTTCGACACGCTCTTCAAGCTGGATCTCGCAGCCCATACCAAGCTTGGCAGACGCAGCGGCAGTGGCTCGGACGTAGTTTGATTGCACGGCACCGGTAATCAGGACGGTGTCGGCACCTCGGGCCAGAGCATCTCCAAAGTAGAACTCGAGCTGCCGTGCCTTGTTGCCTCCCATCCCCAAACCTGTGCAATCGTCGCGCTTGACCCACACATCCGGGCCGCCTAGATCGACGCTGATNTTCGGCATCGGCTCGAGGGNCGTTGGCCNATGCGCCAGNGTGGCGCGCTCAAATTCCACAAGCGATCTCATNCTGAAATCACAAACCGCTTATCCACAGNCACGAAGCCCCGTCCCAAAAGAGAACGGGGCTCACGATGNTGATTCGGNGCCCGTTTACCTGGCGTCGTCGCGCAACTTAGCAATGAACAAACCTGAACGGCCAGACGTAAAAATCACAACGCGCGATTCGAAGAAAGGATAGTTGCTCCACGAACTCGCACCGGACATCCCCTCAGGACTNGTGTCGAAGTAGCCGATCTCCTTGGGGTCCTCGGGGGTCGACACATCGAAGATACGTAAACCGGCGTCGTAATTGCTCTGATACATAAGGTCGTCGACCACATAGAGGTTATGGTCAGTCGACGTAACATCAGCGATGTACTCGCCAGCCAGCACCGGATCATCAAGCTCGCGGACATCCCACACCAGTGTGCGTGTACCTTCCACCAGTCCTTGCGGCTCGTCCCCCTCGTCGTTCATGTAAAAGTATTCGTGATCCTCGGTCAGCCAGCCCTGATGGGTGTAGGCAACGTTTGGATACGTCGACATGCCGACCGCCACGGGGTTCCGCTTATCGGTAACGTCGGCGATCGACAGCGCCGTCTCGTTGGAACCGAAGCAGATCTCGTGTCCCGTGTAGCGGGTATCAGGACCGTTGTAGATGACGCACTGCGCGTCGTGCGAATAACCGGTGCCGCGTCGGCCCGTGGTGACGTCGGCGAAACAGCCGGCAAACGCCGGTTGCTGTGGGTCCTCAATGTTGACCATGTGTAACCCGCCGCCGCAGGTCTCGCCACCACCGCTAGCACCGACAACAAACGCAAATGCTGAGTCTTCGTTAATTACAATGTTGTGGGCGCTGTCGATCAACCCATAGTGGGCGTCCTCGTCGAAAACGATCGCCTCTCCANCGAACTCACGTAACCGGGTCAGATCGAACACCTGCACACCATGCTCGCCAGCACCATCGGAGACAATGTAGGCATGGTCGGCGCGCACCTTGACATCGCGCCAGGTGGCTGGGCGCGCGCCCTCGTGCATGTCCAGTGTTCCGACGAAGACCGGATTATAAGGGTCGGTGACATCGACGAACGACATCTTTTCGGTCATGCANACAAGTGCATAGTCTCTGCCGGTCTCCGGGTCGGTCCAGCCCCAGATGTCGTTGGTGGTCATCCCACGGCCACCACCCATATCCCGCATCGGTAAGAACGAGAGGATATCGACGCCCTTGCATGGGTAGCGGTCGATCATTCCATCCGTGCACTCCATCAACTCACCAGTTAGTGCAGGCAAGCCCTTCCTCTCGCTCAACACCTTAGTATGGTTCCAGCCGTTGTAGCCACGCGTCATGATCATCGCAGTCCCGGAACCGCGGTCGTCACCTGGCATGCCAGCAACCATCACATCACCATTGAATGCTAGCGTGCTGGCAAACTGCGCTCGGCCGCTTAGGCTCCCTGGGCCCACTTTAGATACGCCGCCAACGTTGATCTGGCCATTTCCTGTGTCGTGGCTATCGAAACGGTAAATCGCTCCGCCTCCACCAGATCCTGGGGCACCGATGAAGATCTCATTNCCAGCCGCCACGATAGACGAGCCGAAGCCTACACCCGAGGTGGCATCAAAAGGCTGCAGACTCAGGCTACTGTTCCACTGTTCCGACTCTTCATCGAACAAATACACGGCCACTGATCCAACACCNCCGTTGGCACCGGAAGAGCCGATCAGCGCTGAACCAGCGTACATCGTGATCGCGCCCCCGAACCCGGCGCCTGCAGTGCCCTCCTCAGGAAACTTGACGATGCGTTCGAATGAGTCGCCGTCACGACGAAACCCGTAGACGACCCCCGCCCCCCGGTTGGTACCGGGGGCACCGATCAGAACGTAGTCACCCTCGGCAGCGATCGCGCTTCCGAAGCGCGGGCCAACGGGGCCACGACGGCGCCGGGGCTGCGGTTCCGCATCCTCGGGCGCCGCTTCCGGCGCGTCACCTTCCAAGCGACCAATTTCACCCCAGCTACTACCCTGTCGCTCGAAAACATAGGTTGCACCCTGATTCGAGTTCGCTCCGCTCGCCCCAACATAGAGAGTGTCACCAACTAGTACCAACGAGCTACCGAAGCTCTCATCCGTGTTACTAGCGGCGGCGGCGATTGTCCCCGTTTGGACCCAGGACCGCCCATCGCGATTGAATATGTAGACGACGCCCTGACCAGCCCTGACAGCGCTGACCAAAAGTTCGTCACCGTTGGCAACCACAGCGGTGCCGAAGCCATCACCGTCAGTGGCATCGGCGGCGGTCAGCGCCATGACTTCGACCCAGGTCCCATTCTGGTTCCGGTAGATATAGACAAAGCCAGAGGGAACGTTGTTACCTGGTTCTCCAATGAAAACTTCGTTGCCACTCACCGCGACGGAACGACTAAAGCCAGTCTGAGCCTCGGCCAACGGCACAAAGAAAACGATGACAAGCAGCGATACGATCGCAATGGTAAGTCTCTTCAAAGTGCACCTCATTGTACTGGGAAAATCGATCCCAGAGCGTACCGGTAAAAAGTTTCTAGAGCAACGGATTTACAGTCTGATACCTAGTCACCGAGTTCAAGGAGGCCAATGAAGCTGGCTCCGTGTGTGATGTACTAGATGATCACCGGCGCTTGAAGCGAATGTTNGTCACCCGGCCAGCGTTGACCGTAAAAGCGCTTGCCATCTCGGCAGCATCGTGCTCGAAAGTAAGGTTCAAGGGGCCGGCACGAGCCTGGCCGTCTTCCAACTTTCGGAGAAGAAGCGGTGGTGTGTTGCGCAAACGAAGCCATAACTGACCATTTTCGACAGCCAGTTCGTAACTAACATCAAGTTCATCGCTGTAGAAGGTCCCAACAAGCCCAACGATCTCATCATTGTCAAAGGGCTCAGAAGCTGTCGAAGAGTTACTACGCCGCATGGTTGTGCTGCTCGGTACTGCTCGGGCTAGCTGGTCTCCGAGATACACATCGGCAACTTGCTGCGCAAGANGCATCGGATTGATGGAACCGAGATTACAGGTCGTAATCACAGAAAAACGCTGCTCAGGAAACTGCAGGTAGGCGGCTTTAAACCCCATCATCGAACCACCATGACTAACCGTCTTGAGACCACGATACTCGTCTACGGTCAGCCCAAAGGCGTAAGTAAGTTGTGAACCATCGTTGAGAGCACCGCGTGTATGGATCAGGTCAAGAAAAGGTTTGCCGCCAACATCACCACTGTAAAAATTGCGATCCCACAGCAGCAGGTCCCTAACGGTAGTGTACAGACCACCCGCTCCGACCTTGTCGAAGTTGCCNAGGTAGCTAACTTGAAACTCTTGGTGCCGTGCATCAAGTCAACATCGGAATCCTGATAACTGATCGCTCGGCGACCTACGATGTGGCTCGGNCGATCATGAAAGTGTGTGTCCTTCATNCCGAGAGGGGCAAANATCCTTTCNTCGGCAAATTCNCGAAGNGTCTTGCCGGAANCACGCTCAACAAGTTGCGCGAGTAAGAAATANCCTGAATTGCTGTACAGATATTCGCTNCCCGGCTCGAAGTTAGTTTCTCGCTGNGCCGCGATTAGNTCGATCGCCTGCTCGTCAGTGAAAACNTCCTCAAGGCGGATNCCAGCCAGGGACATAAGTGTATAGATGTCGCGCAAACCGCTGGTGTGGTGCACAAGGTGACGTACGGTGATCGGCCGCACGTACTTGGGAATTTCCGGGAAATATTCCCGTATGTTCTCATCAAGGTCGACGGTTCCCTCTTCGGCTAGTAACGCAATTACGGCGGCGGTGAACTGCTTCGAAACCGAGCCAACATAGAAGACTGTGTCGGTGGCACTTGGGATGTCCCAGTCGAGATTCGCGAATCCGTAGCCACGCTCGTATATGAATTCGCCGTCTTCAACGACGCCAAGGGCGCATCCGGGAGAACCGGTCTCATCCCATGGGGCAAAGATCGCGTCGACAGCGGAAATGATCGTGCCGGTTCGCTGCGCACGGGCCGGCGCGGCTAGAGCAACGACCGCGAGCATCAAGCAAGCCGCGAGAGCANAGCGCATAATCNGTTCCTNCTAACGAACGCCACNNTAGTCNAACGACTGGCGCAGCTGCCTTTCCATGTTCGGCGGNACNAAGAAAAGATNATTNGGGTAACGNCGNTANTGGGTCATCGCGGTGAGAATNTGGATAGCGTCNTTCTCATCAATAGCCAGGCCGGCGAGATACTGCANGCGGAGGCTCCGGTCGCGATTGATCTGAGCGTCCANGAGCCANGGCCNNAGGTCGCTCCCCTGCCCGACGTACGAAGTCAACAGNTCAGAGCCNGAATAGAANTCGACATCNGCAAGCGACTGCCGTACGCGGAGNTTCCGNGANAGGTGTTNCTCAAGCNCNAACAGNTCAAGCTTCATTTCNCCGACCCAGCCAACCATCACGACGTCGTAACCGTCGCCGAANATATCNCTGTTCCATACNGTCCCGTTNGGGAACGCTTCCAAGAAGGTCGCCAANCTGCTTTTGACAGCCTCCTCGCTCGTCTCATACAGCGGCAACCACTGCGCCACCACCCCACCGGGGTTAAGGCGCTGTTTTACGAGCTCGTAGTACTCCGCCGAGTAGAGGGCAGCGGAACCGCTGACCCACGGGTGGATCGGGTCNGAAGTGATGACATCGAAGGTTTCATCGGTGGTAGCGATAAAGTGGCGTGCGTCGTCGAAGATCAACTCGGTACGGGGGTCCTCGATAATGTCGTAGTTCTCTGGGCCGAGCCAAGCTGCGGCCGCCTGGGGCACGAGCGGTTCGATCTCGCACACAACGATGCGTTCGACCTCGTCGTGCACGACGAAGGACCCGGCAGTAACCCCGGCACCAAAGCCAACCACCAGTACCGACTTCGGCCCACCCTGAAACATCGCCGGTAGGTGGCCCAACATCCGCTGCACGCGCATGTCGACGCGACGCGTCGAGGCCACCACCTTGCCACCCACGTGAAAGCTGCGAATNTTGTCCTCCGGCCAGTCGGAGACCGCNACNGACGAATTCATTCCTTCGCCGACNTAATGGTAGGCGGNAACCGCGTCCCAATCCTCAACGAAACGTCCGTAGGCAACCAGCCCGTCGGGCACCGGGGNCACCAACCCGACCAACATGAACGTCAGCCACAGAACCACCGCTGCGGGCCCTGCGAGGCGGGCAATTCCCACCCAACCGCCCGCGCGTGCCAGNAGGGAAACGTAAGCGCTTTCCCTGCTGACTTCCGCAGNTTGCAACTCAGCACGGCCGGAAGAGGTCAGACGATCGGAAACNAACATCGACGCAGCGGCCAAACCGGCAAGCAGCGTCAACCTTTGCTGCGACTGGTAAGTCCCGAATGCCGGGATCATATACATGCTAAACATTGCCGAACCTAGGATCGCCCCGACCGTGTTGGCAGCGTAAACGCGTCCAACCAAGTCGCCGGGGTCCTGTTCCGGCCTGGCGGTCGCCGCTAACGCCAAGGGAAAGCTCGCCCCCCACAAACAGGTAGCAAACAGCATNGCGACCGTAGCTCTCATCAAATCGTGACCGTAGCGCAGCGTAATGACATCGTAGAACTCCGGGTTCAGATACCAAAACGGGAGTTCTCTTGAAATCATGAAGGCCCCGGCCGGNATAGCGAACACCAAGAGCAGTTGCGTCCAACCGAGGGCCACACCTGGTCTTCGTACCTGCTGAGCAAGAAACGAACCAGCGGCGCTGCCGATGCCCAACCCGATCAAGAAGACCGCCAGGATGATTGAAAAGGTATATACGGTCCCGCCAAACAGCAGCGAGATCAGTCGCGTCCANACCACTTGAGTACCGAGTGCCGTAAACCCTGACAGCCCAATAACTACGTACACCCAGGGATTCGGGGCTTTAGTGGGGATGAGAGCCTTGGCCTCAGGCGAAACAAACGGCACACCCCTGGCGATAAGCCAGAAGGCAACCATGGCAATCAGCATATTGATCGACGCGGCGACCAGAGTCGCGATCACCATGTCATAGACCCTTAGCAGATAGAACCCGGCNAACAGGCACCCGGCTACCGCGCCACCGATGTTGGCAGTGTACAAGAGGCCGATGCGCGAGATCCCTACCCGGGTCGTCTCCATGTAACGCGAGATAGCCGGCAACGTCGCGCCCATTAGGATAGTTGGCGGAAGCAAGCAAAGCAGACAGATGGTGGAGCGCAATAACACCCCAGCGAACCCGTAGCCGACAAAGCCAGAGTAAATATGGCCCACCAGAGGCAACAACAGCAGCAAGGCGANACCCATCAAGCCNATGCCGANCTCAAGCACTGCGTAGACCTTTAGCGGATGGTGACGCATCGAAACGTATTTAGAGAACGCCAGGCTGCCGAGAAACAAACCACCCATATAACTAATCAGCAGGATACCAAGCGAGATTGCCGAAGCACCTATTACCTGGCGCAACAGCTGAAACCAAACGATTTCGTAGATCAAGGCGGCGCAGCCGCTCCCGACAAACACCAACAGGAGGACGGGCATATAGCGACCGCCGGCATCCACCGTAGCGNCACCAGACCGCACCATCTATAAGGCTCCTAGTAGGGAATCGACCAGGATTCTTTTGAATCCTTCAGAGGCAAGATTCGCAAGAGCGTACGTTAACGTCTCTCTTCACGAAACCTCAGGTCCTTCCTTTGGCTACTTCATAAATAAACTCAAGACCATCCGGTTGCGCGCCACTAACCAATAGAGTGCCTCTGAGACCAGACGGAAACCCGACACCTTTCCGTAGGCCAGATTTACCCAACCCCAGCCCCGAACATCTTTCAAGGTGTGGCACACAGCAGCAGCCCCAGAAAGCACTTCCCCTCCTGCCAAAACTAGATGCACCGCAGCCTCAGCTGATTCTCGTGAGATCTGAGGGAAGCGATCGAGTGCTTCTTGGTACGGTACGTATTCAACGGCGTTTCCGGTCAAACCCTGCCAGTGGCATACCCAGCGCTTACAAAAGTCGCAATCACCGTCATAGAGCATCACCGGCACCACTGTGATCGAAATCACCATATAAAGAGGCTACCGCACCTGCGTTGCCTAGTCCGAAATCGTCTTGAGCTATCAATTCCCCTTGCCGACCGCAGTCCAGATACGGATACTTCTCTAGCGACTACAGCAAATTGACTGATGGAAGAACCGATGAACAACCCATTCACTCACGTCACGACCTCGATCGTTGCTGGGCTCATCGCCACGGCATTGTTCGCCGGCGCAGGTATCCCGGCTCGTGAAAGCAATGTGGAGGCAAGTCAACAAGTGACTAAGTATGTCCGCTACAGCCACGAAGGCAACACGTCCTACGGCGTCCTTGAGGACACTACTGTTTACGAACTCGATGGCGACATTTTTGTTTCACCATCGCGCAGCGGTCGCAGGATGCCGCTAGCCGATTTGACACTACTAGCACCAGTCGAGCCTTCGAAGGTCATCGCGGTTGGCTTCAACTACCGGAGCCATATCGGCAGCAGTCCGGTACCTGAAGATCCGGGGCTCTTTGCGAAATTCCCAACCTCGATCATCGGTCCCGACGCCGAGATCGTTATCCCGAGCGATGCCGGCGACGTACACTACGAAGGTGAGTTGGTCGTCGTTATCGGAAGCACCGCCAAAAACGTTTCAATTGAAGATGCATCCGATCACATCTTCGGTGTTACTGCCGGGAACGATGTTTCTGAGCGCGCCTGGCAAGGTGCCGATTTGCAGTGGGTACGCGCAAAAGGCTCCGACACTTTTGGCCCCATCGGACCAGCCATCGTCACCGGGCTTGACTACAATGACTTGTTAGTAGAAACGCGCCTCAACGGTGAAACCCGCCAGTCGGCAAGTTCTGAAGACCTACTATTCGGAGTCGACTATATCGTCAGCTACATTAGCCGCTATGTGACCCTCTATCCGGGGGATGTAATCTTCACCGGAACCCCGGGCTCAACTCGCGCCATGAAACCGGGCGATGTGGTCGAAATCGAGGTTCAGGGCGTTGGGGTATTGCGCAACACGGTTGCTGCGGCACACTAGAGGGAACGTACGATCCGATCAGCGATGATCCGCAAACCTAGTGCGCCCAGACGAAATTGGGTCCGACTACACTCAATCGGGTAGCGCGAGGGCAACGAGGCCAGCCGGATAACCTCTCGCCCCCACCGCCACGACGATGTACTGCCGTCCTTCGTACCTATAGGTAATTGGGAGTCCGGTTACCGTCGCTGGCAACTCAAGTTCGGCAATCGTTTCGCCAGTTGCCTTGTCGTGAGCGCGAAACACGGGGCCACCACTGAGACCTTCCCCGGAGAAAAGTAGCGTTTTTGTAACCAACAACATGGGGCGTGATTGTTTTCCAGTTCGCGGCAACTCCACGTCACGTAATAGCGGATGATCCTTGATGTTATCCGGAGTGTCTCCGTTGGGAACCATCCAAGCATGATCGCCGGTGTTTAGGTCGATGGCGGTGATTCTTCCCCACGGAGGTTTGACGATCGGCAATCCCCGGGGCAATCGTGGCGATCGGCCGCCTGACCAAAAGTTCAAATCGCTTCGTTCGGGGTTAGGTACCCGGAGGCCAAGCGCCGTCGGTGTNGTATATGAGCCGACNTACAACATCCCAGTTTCCGGNTCGACCGCTCCACCTTCCCAATTGCCGCCGCCCATTGCATTGGGCANCATCAACGTCCCGCGCGTGCCATCAGGCCCACCGACGAGAGAAGGAGGAGTGAAGATCGGCCCCATCCGGTAGTTCTGCACAAGCTCNAGAGCCTGAGCCCGCAACTCGGGAGTGAAGTCAATNAGGTCGCTCTCGGAGAACCCCTGGCGATCAAACGGAGCCGGCTTGGTCGGATGTGGCTGGGTCGGAGAGGTTTTTTCTACAGATACATCCGACTGTGGTACCGGCAGTTCTTCGATCGGCCATACCGGTTCACCTGTTTCGCGGTCGAAGACGTAAACCCAGGCTTGCTTGGTAATCTGAGCAACTGCTTTGATTGGTCGGCCGTCAACGTCGATATCGACAAGGATTGGCGCGGCAGGNANATCCCAATCCCAAATATCATGATGGATGANCTGNTAATGCCAAACACGNTCCCCTGTTCGAGCATTGAGGCACACGAGACTGCTGGAAAACAANTTGTCACCGGGNCGATGCCCCCCGTAATAGTCGCTGGTAGCATCCTCGACCGGAAGGTAGACATANCCAAGTTCAAGGTCAGCGGAAAACGGCGCCCACACNCCGGCATTGCCAGAATACTCTGCTGAGCCGTCTTCCCAGGTATCGTAGCCAAANTCACCGCTTGNCGGAATNGTATGGAAGGTCCACATTAGCTCNCCGGTNCGAACNTCNAAGCCGCGCACGTCGCCTTTGATGTTGCGTATGGAGTCGGGGGCCATCCCGACCTCCTGTGCCGAACCAACGATNACAACATCCCCCACTATCACCGGTGGTGAACTCGAACCTATGCGACCAACCGGTGAAATNCCNCCACGTANCCCAATCATAAGGTCGAGGACACCATCTTCNCCAAACTCTGAGATCGGCCGACCGTTGAAGGCATCTAGCGCAATNAGNTGGTACCCAGGAGTGACAACGAAGATGCGGGCGCCGTCGCCCGATTCTCCTGGGCTCCAGTAGGCAACACCGCGCCCGGAATTACGCCGTGGAGCCTCGGCATAACGCTCCCCCTCGTCAAGACGATACGTCCAGATAGTTTCACCGGTTCCCGGATCGATGGCGACGACCGCGCGACGTGTTCCGGCCGTCGCATAAAGCACACCATTGATCATCAAAGGCCTGGTNTCNGTGCGTACCTCGGAGCGGGGCCCGAAATTACGTCCTGTCCACTCCCAGACGATCTCGAGATCGGTGACGTTTTGGGAGGTTATTTGNTCGAGTGGAGAATAGCCGCTCGAGGCATGATCTCCCCCGTAGGCGCGCCANTCANCAGCGNCAGNACTTTCCTGCGAAGCCGGNATGATGCCACCGNTNGCTAGGAAACNAACAATCNCCAGAAGCGCAAACATCTGGGAAGACTCGCCAATGCCTCNNCATCCTGCTCAACGACCTCCGCCAGACCACTCGAAGGGCCCGGCAATCGTGATTCCATAGAGTTGGGGCGCATCAGCCGGCAGTTCTTCTTGTCCGTGCTTCACTCCATTGAGACTGAAAAGAAACACCATAACCTCAAGATACTCATTATCAGCAAGGATGCCAGGGCTCTCGTACGGCATGGTTGCCTGTAGAAGTTCGAAGAGCTCGCCAGCTGTGGCACCTTCCCATCCAATCATGTAGTCGGGCCCAAAGATGTCCATAGGATGGCACTGTGAACAAATTTCCTCCCAAACTTTCTCGCCTTGCTCAACCTGCCCCTCTGTAAAAACACCCTCCTGGATGGTTTTCTGCGACTGCGTCGCATAAGCCAGCCCCAGCGAAGCCGCTACAGACAGCGACAGAGCAACCACAATGGCTGCAGTATCTCCCCTTCGCATTATATTATGCGGCCTCGGCCAGAATGCCGAGCACCCCACATTTGGTTGGGAAGCTTTCCCAGAAACACCCAGGAAAAGCGTAGCGGGAGAGAAACATGGGTTCTTGCTCCATAGGCCCAAAGGTCTCTACCTCAGGCCCTCTACTTTCAGTAGGAATTTCTATTACACGCGGCGAGCAGCACCAACGCCGCATTCTCTCCTGAAGATGTGATTCCTACAAGGAGGATCAGGCTTGGGGAATCTACCAGCTTATTAGGGAATCAAATAGGATTGTGGCCATGCGACCTTCCAGCTTCATGTTGATTCTCGTGAGTGTTCTTTCCGCATGTGCACCCAGTCCAGGCGAAGACTCTTCTATCAATTACATGGACTCGGATACAAAGAGGCCCAATATCGTTGTCTTGTTTCTCGACGATGCTGGCTACGGTGACTTCGGCTACACCGGTAACCCATTAATTCGCACCCCCAACATCGATCGAATAGCGGCCGAGGGGATGCGCTTCACCCAATTCTATTCGGCATCGCCAGCTTGTACGGCGAGCCGTTATGCACTTCTGACTGGGCGGCTACCCGTGCGGGCGGGCTTTGGCTGGGTGCTAACCCCTAACTCACCTCGTGGTGTCCACCCCGAGGAATGGACCTTGGCGGAAGGGCTCCGTGACCGTGGTTATGCAACGGCCATTTACGGCAAGTGGCATCTCGGGCGCCCAGAGGAGTACCTGCCGCTGCAACATGGGTTCGATGAATATCTGGGGCTCCCTTATAGCAATGACATGCAACCGCCACGATGGATTTCTCTACCACTGATTGAAGGAAATGAGGTTGTCGAGCTTGACCCGGACCAGACACTGTTGACCGCTACGTTCACCCGCCGGGCAGTCGAGTTCATCGAACGCGACCGACAGGAGCCTTTCTTCCTTTATGTGCCATATTCGATGCCACACTTGCCGCTAATGCCCGGCGCGGCATTCGCTGGTGGGTCGCCTCGCGGAACCTACGGGGATGTCATCGAGGAACTCGACTGGAGTATCGGCGAAATCATTGGAGCCATTAACAAACGTGGTTTAGCCAAGAACACCCTCGTATTCTTCACTTCTGACAACGGACCCTGGATTATCAAGAATGAACACGGCGGATCAGCGGGTCCATTCCGCGACGGCAAAGGAAGCACTTGGGAAGGTGGCATGCGCGAGCCTGGTATCGCTTGGTGGCCTGGAACAGTGCCAAAAGGTTCTGTCGATCACGAAGTCGCGACTACGATGGACATCTACGTAACCGCACTTCAATTGGCAGGAGCCCGAGTGCCCACTGATCGTACCGTCGATGGCCACGACATCTCGCCCCGCCTGCGTGGCAGTTCGTCGTCGGGTCCGAGAAACCCGCTCTATTACTACGGCCCGGGCCAGAAGCTACACGCTGTGCGGCAAGGGCCCTGGAAGATGCACATCATGACATCGAGCCAAACCGGTATAGATTACTTCGAAGCCAAACTGCCTTTGCTTTTCCACCTCGAGCGAGACCCTGGAGAAAGATGGGACGTCGCCGACCAGTTTCCTGAAGTCATTGAGCGACTAGAAAGTCTGGTCAGCACCCACGTGACCGATGTCGCCGCCGAGGGGAGTTTTTTTGACCGAAACTAAATGGCGTATGCCTAGTACCTGGGATTAATTATCGATGCTACCGAGACCTTGAAAATAAGCCACGACCTATCCCAGCCCGTCATTTCGGCGAAACAGCCAAACTGGATCCCATCCATGTGGGTGCTAATCCTTGTTCCAGTGATGGTCATCGAATTTCTCCTTGCCGCATGCGGCTCAGGCAGTGACATGACGGGCGGGTCCACAGTGACGAATTCAAGGCCCAACGTCGTCCTCATTGTCACCGATGATGCTGGCTATGCCGACTTCGGGGCATTCGGCGACCCCGAGATGAGGACCCCAAACATTGACTCGATCGCCGACAACGGCATCCGCTTCACTCAAGGCTACAATGCCGCCTCGGTGTGCAGCCCATCTCGCGCGGCCTTGTTGACTGGACGTTACCCACAACGTTTTGGCCATGAGTTCAACATTCCACGGACCGCGCAGCCAGGCGCCAATATCGATGACATCGGCCTACCGCTAAGCGAATCAACGATCGCTGACGTGATGGGTTCGCTCGGTTATGCCACGATCGCGGTGGGCAAATGGCACCTTGGCACATCCGATCGTTTTCACCCGCTCAAGCGTGGTTTCGATGAATTCTACGGATTCCTCCACGGCAGCCGCAGTTACTTTCCTCTCGATGATATCTCCGAGCGTGGGACGCACTTGTTACGCAATAATCAACCGCAACCCGAGCGCGGTTACATGACCGACGTGTTAGCTGCTGAAACCGTGAGTCTCATCCAACGGTACCGCGATCGACCTTTCTTTATGTATGTCAACTTCAATGCTGTCCATACACCGATGCACGCTAAATCAGAGCACGAAGCTTTGTTCAAGAACATCAAAGATGAAAGGCGTCGAACGTTGGCGGCCATGACCGTTTCGCTAGACGAGGGTGTCGGTACGATTCTGGACGAACTGACGAAGCAAGGGCTTGTCGACAACACGCTTCTTCTCTTCATCAACGACAACGGAGGCGCTACTAACAACGCGTCAACAAATCGTCCATTCCGTGGTCAGAAGGGAGACAAGTTCGAAGGCGGGATCCGTGTCCCCTTCATGATGCAGTGGCCAGAACGCCTGCCGCCCGGAGCCGAGTACAATTTACCGGTCAGTTCGATGGACGTTTTACCGACGATCGTTGCTGCGGCACATAGTGATCTTGATAGCACCTCTCCTCAACTCCAGGCGACGAAAAATAAACCTCTCGACGGTATAAACCTGCTTCCCTACCTCACTGGAGAAGCAAACGGGCCACCGCACGAAACTCTATTTTGGCGCCGTGGCGCGGTTGCAGCGGTACGCTACACGCAAGGCACCGAAGACTGGAAGCTCATCCGTGTTAACGAGGTTTCAACCTGGCTGTTCAACCTTCTCGACGACCCTTACGAAACAACAAACCTGATCGGCGAAGATCTGCAGAGACGCGTCTATTTGGAATCTGTACTAGAAGCTTGGGAAACAAACACGGTGGAACCACTGTGGCGGACCGACCCGTACTGGACACAAAACCAGATCGATAAGCACACACCCGGCACTGCCCAACCACCGGCTGTTGTCTTGGGGGAAAGATACACACCGACCGCCTTGGGGGCACCGTCAACAGATATTTATCTTGCGACGCTTTCATCTAGCGACGGTGTCACCGATGTGACCAACGTCGTCAACATCACTGACCGCTACGGATATGACAACCAGCCCGCCTTCGAACCGTACGGTGACACATTGCTATACACATCGGCACGCAACCGGACTCAAACGGACATATACCGATACAACATACCGGCACAAACCACCCGCCAGGTGACCCAAACTGTCTCTAGTGAGTTTTCTGCCGCACCACTAGCCTCGGGCACGGGTTTCTCGAGCATTCGAGAATCCGCCACAATGCAACAACTATGGGGCTTTGAGAATGACGGCACGAGCCGTGGTGGCATTTTCAGCAACATCCAACCCGTCGGTTACCATGTTTGGGGCAACGAAAACATAGTGGTGATGTTCGTCCTCGGGAGCAACGGAACACCAGCAACGCTGCAAATTGGGGACCTGCGAACCGGTGAGGCCAAGGTATTAGCAGAGAATCCTGGCCGCTCATTACAGAAGGTCCCAGGTCGCCACGCCGTGAGCTTCGTCCGCAAGACTGACCAAGACAATTGGTGGATCGATGTTTACGATATAGATACTGGTGAATTCACCCGCTTGCTATCAACGCTCCCTACTCGCGAGGATTACGCCTGGACGCCGAACGGGGCAATCNTAATGGGCGATGGCTCGAAGCTCTTCCAAGTTCTGTCTGCAAGAAGTAGGCTGGACGGGGTGTCCATTGGCGTTGACGCATCCTTGGGNCCANGCCTCCAATGGACAGAGATTGCCGACCTCTCCGATGCCGGGATCGGAGACATCACCCGTCTAGCCGTAAACAATTCCGGTACGCTTCTCGCAATTGTTAGCAAACGAGAAAACAACTGACTCGCGACCTCTGATGGGTCGCGCGGACACGTCCTGCTAGAATTCCCGGGTCTGCACTTCATCGCCAATGTTCCTTAAATTGCGCCTGACGACGATCACCATCACACTGCTGGTGCTCCTGCCAGCTTTCGCGCAAGCTGAGGCGATCTCGAAAACCGAAGCTGCTCTCCACGCCACCAATACGGCTCAGAATGCCCTGGTGCAGATAGGTATCACCGCCTTGGAAGAAGGCGACCTGCCAACGGCTCTTTCGGCGCTCGAGCAAGCGGTGCTGATGACACCTAACCTGGTGGAGCCATACTTCTGGCTCGGACGCGCTCGCCTCGAAGCCGGCCAACCAGCGGCGGCCGTGGAGTCTTTACGACGCGCTGAGAAACTCATCGGCGGTTTCGATCAGCGGATCGCTTATGAGCTCGGTTTGGCATTGATGCGAAGTGGCGATCTCAATGCAGCACGGCTGCGTTTCGAGGCCATCATCAAAGCTAACCCAGCCGCGCCATTGCCCAAACTTAATCTGGGCTGGATCCTGATGCAGGAAGATCAAGGAGGTGAAGCGCTTGAGTTGTTCGAGGCAGTCACGATCGAACATCCCGACAACGATCTAGCCCACTACTATGCTGGTCGGGTCCATGAGGGCAACGCCCGCTTCGAGGAAGCAGCCGCAGCATATGAACGTGCTTTAACGCTATCTCCTTATCTGCTTCAGGCTCTAGTCGCACTCGGCAAGCTGGAAATGGCACGTGGTGACCTGAACCGGGCCCGGACTCTCTTCGAGCGCAGCGTCGTCCACCACCCTCAGGTCGCCGACGCGCACCTGCAACTTGGCCTTCTCGAGCTTCGTGAAGGTAACCTTGATGCCGCTGTCAACGAGTTGGAGCGAGCAGTGACGCTCGATCCCACCAATGAAACGGCTCGCTACCACCTTGGCTCGGTATACGCTCGGGTTGGTCGGTTTGCTGAATCCCNATTAGCGTTTGAGCNGTTCGACAACACACGAATAAATGCTGTAGAGGTAGAACGGACTATTCGGCGAAGCCGGGCCGAGAGCCACGCTGAATTCCTCGTCCGCAGAGCACAACAAGAGATAGAAGCTGGCAATTGGGAGGCTGCGCAAGCAACCCTGGCTGAGAGCATCGCCCTGGAACCCACGAACCCTGAGGCACTGAAATCCTTATCGACGACTCTCCGGCAGTACGCTCAGGTATTGCTCGCAGAAAGTAGCTTCAGCCGTGCTGTCGAGGTGTTGGAAACTGCAGTCAACCTTTGGGCTTCGGAGATAATAAGCTGGGAGTTGCTAGTTACGGCATATCGTGCTGTCGGCGATGCTGCCGGCACCGAGCGGGCGTTGGAACGGGTTCGAGCTTTGCGATGACTCGGTACTTNTCACAAACCACCGTTCCTTACCTGCGTACCGCGGTGACCATGTTATTGGTCGCATCACTATCGCAACCCACAACCTCCGGTGGAACTCAGCAAGCACCCCTTGGTCCACCCGATCCCGTACCCACTTTTTCGGACGTTACGAGCGCGACGGGCGTTGACTTTCAGCATCATCACGGTGGTACGGGGAACAAACAACTTGCGGAAACAATGGGTTCCGGGGTCGCATGGCTCGACTTTGATCGAGATGGGCGGTGGGACCTGTATTTCGTCGATAGTGACGGGGCAAACGCCCTTTATCGCGGCTCCGATGATGCATTCGAGGCAGCTCCCCAAGCCAACATCGCGGACCCTAGCTATGGGATGGGTGTCAGTGTTAGTGATTATGACGGTGACGGCTTCTCTGATGTCTATATCACGAACCTGGGACGTAACGCTCTGTATCGCAACAACGGTGACGGAACCTTCTCGGGGGTTACTGAAGAAGCGGGCGTCGGTGACCCCGAATGGTCAGTGAGTTCAGCATGGGGCGACCTCAATGGCGACGGTCTTCCCGACCTTTACGTCGCCAACTACATCGTCTCAAACCGCGAGAATCCTCTTTACTGCGGTGAACCCGATAAAGGTATTCGCTCGTATTGTCACATTAGTCTCTTCGACGGAGTCAGCGACACTGTTTACCGTAATGATGGAGATGGACGTTTCACTAACGTTTCCAGAGAAGCCGGATTTACCGAAGACGGGAAAGGTCTAGGCGTAGCCATGGGCCACGTCGATGATGACAACTGGCTCGACGTATACGTCGCCAATGACACGACGAGGAACTTCCTTTTACTCAACCGCGGCGGGTTCATGTTCGAGGATGTCGGTCTTGTTTCGGGGGTTGGCTACGGGGCCAGCGGCCAGCCTCAGGCCGGCATGGGAACCGAACTCGCTGACCTCGATGGCGATGGGAGCCCTGAGATACTCGTTACCAACTTCGCCTTTGAACCAGTTAACCTGTACCGCTCGGTGGCGCCCGGTTTCTTTCTGGATGACACGTTCCAACTTGGGCTCGGTGAAGCAACCTTTCCAACGCTTGGTTTTGGCCTTGCGGTAGAGGATTTTGATGGAGACGGTGACCTCGACATCGCCGTGGCCAATGGTCACATACTTGACGATGTCTCGAGAATGAAAGACAACGTGACGTTCCCCCAGCCCAATCAAGTGCTGGTCAACCGCCTCACCGAGTTNAACCTTAAGNACCCAGNGGGTACATGGCGACCGGACCGAAACCTNCTGACCGAGACAACGTTGGCTGCCGGTGAAGCAATCAGCCGCNNCCGGGTATCTCGTGGCATGGCNGCCGGAGATTTCAACGGTGATGGCCGCCCGGATCTAGCAGTAGTGAATTCCAATGGTCCAGCNGAATTGCTTCGCAATGACACACNGGACACAGCAAACCGTCTAGTGCTGAGGCTTNCCGGTCGGAAATCAGACCGTGATGCGGTCGGCACNCGCCTTTTTGTACAACCCCTNGACAGNGAGNCTAGATGGGNTCGCGAAGTNCGAAGTGCTTCGTCGTACGCNTCACAACACGCAAGTGACGTNTATTTCGGGTTGGGCTNNAGTCCNGCGGCGCGTGTCGAAATCNTCTGGCCNNGTGGCNATGAAGAAACCCTCGGNCAACTNGAAGCCGGCCGNTTGTACNTCCTCGNCGAGGGNCGTGGGGTGATNGCGNACCGACCTTTGNNTGNNCGGGAAACNNNAAATCGCTAGTTGCGCNGGTGGCCNTTTATCAGAGGTTGATTGATTGCCCGAGAAGGCCGTGTCAAGTACCGCTCAAGAAACTGTTGGTGTACTAGATCNTCAGGATAGGATTCGCCGGCCGGGTACGGATAACTGGACATTCCATGAAAAGGCAGCGGNCCNACACGGTCCCCNCGTGCGCTGTTNAAGTCGGTGTCCTTGAGCCAACCNTGCAGATAAACGAGGAAGTCGCGACGCCAACCATCGGGNGGCGGTGACAANGAGGCCTTGAAATTAANGGCTACNTCGTCGCCGGNCCCNAAGACAACATAGNGATCATCCGCACNANCCAGGAGTTCNTCTACGTCNCCNAAAGCAGTATAAAAACCGGGGTGCTGCTCCCACGGAGCCGCAGACACCAACTTTTGGTAATCGAATGTCTCGAAGCCNTCAGCNGTTCGTGAAACAGCAGANAAGCCACGCGGACGAAGCTCTGCATCATTGGGTGCAAGCACCTGAACCNGNACAGGAATACNGGCACCGGCGGNTGNTTCAGNGNNAACANCATCGATNCNNNCNCTTGANGCNTCTNGACTTCCCCCTGCTCCTCCCGGTCGGAGTTCGAGCAGACCAACTCGTGGCACACCGTGTTCCAACTGCCAATCTCCAGACGGCACAAGCCCTTCCGGGAAGATCCCTCCAACGGTGTAGGCCATTGCGTCCCAGTAAAGACGCATTGTTGTGCCGATCCGCACTCGTGGGTCTGCACGGTTCAATACCGACGTAACGTCAACAATCTGCGTTGAGTTTTTTGCCACCGGTAAACCGATATCCTCGATGGCAGTCTTCCATCCCCCTTGACCATCGGGAACCTCAAGCGACACCGGCGTAAAACCAGTACGCGGGTCTTGATCGACCGCCAGATTGACACTCCCCATTGACCAATAGACCCAGCCCGTTAAATAGAGGTGGACTGGTTGGCCCTCAGGAACCTCTGGAAGCTCCAACGTTAGGGAATGGTTCGTTGCCAGCCCGTCGTAAGCTGCGGGCTCGAACGGCCGGGCCCAGGTCCCATCAATTGCCGCTAACTCGTCTGTCCAATCGGTCCCTTCTTGGTCTGTAACACGCAGAGGCAAGAGCTTTTCGTATGCGTAGAGCCGGAGCGCGGGACGTACCTGACCGCCAAAAGCTTCATCGGGCAAGATCTTGATTGATTCAGGATGATCAATTGCGAGAACCCTAACGGCGTCAAGATATACAGTCTCACGCAGCTCTCCAGTAATGCGAATCTCATACTTTCCATCGACAACACGGAAGTGTTCCCCGGGAACGAACACGTATTCATCCGGTTTGGGATCTGGGAAGTGGTAGAGATCATCGGCCAACAGCATTCCGATCGGTGCCGCTCCGAGTACCTCGTTGACGAAATGAAATCCGTGGCCATCCCAGGTATAGAGAAATGGGCAAGAGCCTTCGAGGCGTTCTAGCTCTTTAGTGGTCACGAGTTGATCCGCAACGACGTCAAAGAGATTCTGCACGATTCCATTCGGCCAGGTGATCCGAAGGATTTCAGCACGTTCGGCCGAGCCAATCCCAAAGTGCAACGGTGCCGAGCGCAGCGGACGCAGTTGGTAGGAGCCATCGACCTTGACCTCTACGTTAGCGCCAATACCGTTGAGGTTGTTCTTTATTCCCTCGACGCTGAGGGACAACCAGTTGCCGACCGGCTCAGGTTGCATGAAACCGAAGAGTTGATTAGCACGCGCCACCATGACGTCCATACCGCCGTTACCGTCAATATCGGCCACAGCAAGAAAACGGGCCGGTGAGTCGTCGCCAAGGTCAGCGTCCGATGGCAACGGGCCGAAATTCACAAACTGAAAGTTGTCCCTATTGGCGAAGAACTGCATTGTTCCGCCCACCGTTAGCACTAAGTCGAGATAGCTATCGTTGTTGAAGTCAGCAATATCCAATGCATCGGCTTGCAAGTCAGCAAGCTCGCCAAGATCTGCGGGCAGAAACGTCCCATCGGACATGTTCCGAAGTGCTACAAGTCCCTCTGCCGTCACCAGCGCTAAGTCAATGCGTCCGTCGTTGTCGAGATCCTCAGCCACCACCGCCTTCGTCGCAGCTGTGACAGCGGCACCGACGGCGGCTCCGACCTCTATAAACTTCCCACCACGCTGGTTGCTGTAAAGTTCTGTGCCGTTTTCACCCCACACGAACAAATCAACGTCATAGTCGTGATCGAAGTCAACTGACAGCGCTCGCTGTCCCGTCCGGGCGGCGTTGAGCCCGGCCACCGAGGTTGTGTCGTCAAACGATCCATCTCCAAGGTTCCGTAGCAAACGTAACGAACCACCAGTGTGGCCGATCAACACATCAAGGTCGCCATCGTGATCGTAATCAACCCATAGCACGCCGGTGGCGACGCCAGTCGCGGCAAGCCCCTCCGCCTCAACTGGCAGGAAAACAATGGTTGCATCATCCTCGTCAACAAGCACATTGCGAAATAAACGGCCACCAGAGATGTCACCGACGTAAAGGTCAGGCCATCCATCGCGATCGAAATCCCCCAGTCCGGCAGGGCCTGACGGTGTCGGAAAGCTTCGAGGCACGTGCACGTTGCCGCTAGACAGCCATACCTGCCCCGTTGGCCCGGTTGTGATCCAATCCGGACGGCCGTCTCGGTTTAGGTCAGCAATTGCGATGTTTCCCCCAGCCGGCAGGTCAATGGGTGGGCCGGTGGAGACAAACCGCAAGCTTTGCGCGGAGTCAGGATCCGCCGGCTGCAGGCTCACGTCAGGCACAACGATGAATGTCGAGCGACTCTGCTCTAGCGCGTCCGGCGAACGCGCTGCAGGCGAAAGCCGCCGGCTGGTTTCCGTATAGAGCGCTATCTCGGGCTCTGCTTCCTCCCTCTGGCCTCGCCTCAGAAGAATCTGGAAGTGTTGGTAAAGCGCGCTAACGTAATGCTGTAGGGCAATGTCGAATCCCATCGCCGTAACAGCCTCGAATTCAGCCAATGCCAAATCCTGTGCACCAAGCTGTACATACACAGCACCAAGGTTGTAGCGAATTGCTGGGTCAGTAGGATCAAGATCGCGTGCCCGCTCAAGCGTCGATCGTGCTTCCCCAAGTGTGTTGGTCCTTCGGGCAATCAATCCTCGAAGATACGACGCGCCTGGATGATCATCGAGCAAACCGCCAGCGTCTGCAAGAGTTTGAATAGCCACCTGGTCGTCGCCATCACGATACTGTGCGATCGCCAGATTGAGTCGATCCTGGGGCGTAGCCGAAGCATTGGACAAAACTTCTGTAAACGCCCTCACTGCATCTGCGTATTGCTTTTCCTCGTAAGTCGCCTGGCCCCGGTTGCGAAGCCGCTGGACATCAACCGATTGGGTTTCGCCATTGCCAGAAAATACCGCCAACGCAGCACCACAAACCGCCACACTCGTTAGGATCGAAAAACCCTTTACCATGGGGAGGTTGTCCGTTCTCCTGGGCGAAAGATGTTCTCAGCCATGACCAATCAGTCTAGCAGGGTGCTGAAAAGTGTCGTTGCGCTTTTTTAGCATCCTACCAGCCACGATATCGAAATTTTGAACTCGCTAGCCTAGACTCGTAATTGAATTATGAATACTCACTTGAGCATGCGGGCACATCCGAAGATATCTCTCCAGCGAATCATGATCACTAGCATCGGAGCGATCATGTTTTCAATCGGAGCTGTCGGCATCGCCCAGCAAAAGACAGCGGCGATCGACACCGAAGCACTAAACGCCACTGAAGAATTTTCTGAGTCTTTAGCCAACGATTTACTCGACCTCTCAGTAGCAGCGCGTGACAAAGACCGCACAATGATCGAGCGGTATTTCGCCGATCACCTAATTGCCACACCTATCCCGATTGCATCGTTTGACCAACCTGGAGCAGTCGCCTGGATCACGAACCGTGACTGGCCAACCGGAAACGTTGTAAGCATTGACCGCGACACTTTTCTCTTGGGCCTGGAAATCCTTCTCGAGCACTTCCTATCGATCGAAGATGTTCGTTTCAAGGTCAAACAGGCCAGCTTCGATAATCGAGGAAACAGTGCAGCCAATATCTCGTTTTTCATCGTCGGCCGGAATTCCACAGGACAACGTGAGTGGCTGACCGCCACAGCCAACATTGAGGCTTTCCGAAACATAGACCAAGAGACAAATAGCGAGGTAATCAGNGTTCTTCGTGATACNGAGTTACCACTGACCGAAGANGATGCCACCCTGGAAGATCTGCCCTGGGAGATCACCCGCTTTGAGCTTGACACGGTCAAATCAATGGTGGCCGAACGCGAGGTATTCTCGGAGGTGGCATTACCCGCAGGTCTCCACACGGAGTTTCCACGCTACGGCGTCGCACCNAACNACACCGTCTCAGCCCACGGCGTCGCTGTCGCAGACGTCNACAATGACGGGCTGTTGGACATCGTCACAACGGGTGTAATACAGAACCGCCTTTACCTGAACAACGGTGAAGGATCGTTCGACGACGCTACCCAAGCGAGCTTCCTGGCACTGTCGCCACCAGCGACTGGACCGTTATTTGTTGACTACGACAACGATGGCGATGCAGACCTGTTTCTCGCCACAGTCGGCAATCAGGTATTGCTGGAAAACCGCCTTGTGCCCGACGGCGTTCTTCACTTCCTCGANCGCTCGATCGAGGCGGGCGTCTACGTACCNGCCAATGGGTTCAGCGCTGTCGCCNCCGATGTTAACGGCGATGGCCTCCAGGACATCTATGTCGCCTCGTACAACCGTTATGGCATTGTGATGCCAAACTCTTGGGACCAAGCAACCAATGGGACACCAAACCTCCTGTTCCTCAACCAAGGAGACGGGACATTCCTCGAAGTCGCGGCAGAGTGGGGTGTCAGGGACTCGCGTTGGAGCTATGCAGCAGCCTTCGCAGACATTGACGGTGACGGGGATCAGGACCTTTACGTCAGCAACGACTTCGGTGAGAACGGCCTCTACCTGAACGAGGNGGGAAGTTTTCGCGAGGCGGCTATGGAGCGGGGGGTCCTCGATCCCGGCAACGGCATGGGTGTTGCCTTTGGCGATTACGATAACGATGGCGATCTGGACCTGCACGTCACGAACATGTCGTCGACCGCTGGCAACCGCATTCTGTCNCGCATGTACCCAGACGCCGATCCTGAAGAACTAGTNCTCAAGAAGCTGGCTGCAGGNAACTCACTGTTTGCCAACGATGGTTCCGGTCACTTCAGGAACGTTGCGTACGACGTCGGTGGCCTGCCCGCCGGCTGGGCCTTTGGCGGTGGTTTCATCGATTTCGACAACGACGGCTGGGAAGATATCTACAGCCCAAACGGCTTCATCTCCGGCAAAACTATGGAGGACACGTGAAGCTTGTTTTGGCGCCACGTCGTGGCGTCGAACGCCGAAGNCGAGACGGCAGGCAACGACGAGTATCGCGACAATCACATGAGCGCGATCNNCACCGAAGGNNTGTCGTTCAGCGGNTTCGANCGTGACTACGTCAGTTTGAATTTGGGCNGTGTGGNCACGGTGGATGGAGGCACCGNTTCGATACGATACCTTGACATTTCCGGCATTTCCGGCGCCGACTCAATCAGTGACGGGCGTGGCGCTATGTTCGCTGACTT
The DNA here is from genome assembly GCA_002722645.1 of Acidobacteriota bacterium. Classification (GTDB taxonomy): domain Bacteria; phylum Acidobacteriota; class UBA890; order UBA890; family UBA890; genus UBA890. The sequence goes on along the minus strand of PBML01000045.1, from coordinate 4,999 downwards.
CGATAACGATGGTGACACCGACATCTTCCTGGTGGCATTGCAGGGTTCAGCGCATCACTTATTCCGGAACAACATAGGCCAAGATGCAAACTTTCTTAGAATCGANCTACAGGGTACGCAAAGCGGCAGAGACGCTTTTGGGGCAATCGTGCGCATCAAGACTTCCGCTGGAATCCTGGCNAAAGTCAAATCGGGTGGCTCAGGCTTCTTGGCACAGAACGACCCTCGGTTGCTGTTCGGATTAGGGGGAGATACTGAGGCGGAGTGGATCGAGATCAAGTGGCCGAGCGGTGCAACCCAACGTCTAGGGAAAATCCCCGCAGGCAGCTCAATTCGTGTCNTCGAGAANCCGTCGCACACGACGATCGCGGAAACNTTCGTCAACGAGCATCGCTTCAATCTTGTAGATCCACTGNGCCCAGAAGACGCGTTGTTTACCAAGCTAACGATTGACCGGTCCGCGCTGATGCCCGACCTCAGTCTCGAGAGCCTCGATGGTGAGGCCACCTCGTTGCATGACATCACCACCACGGGACGCCGCACTCTGCTGAACATCTGGGCTACTTGGTGCATCCCTTGCCGCAAGGAGATGCCCGAACTGGAGCTTCTCGCACCCCGCCTCGCGGCGGCTGGCATAGATCTGGTCGGCTTAAGCATCGATACGGAACAGACGAGGGNAAGAGTTCAACCNTTTCGCGAAAGCCTCGGCATCACTTATCCATCGTACTTCTCCGACACCGACGAGGTCGCCAACCTGTTTCGTGGCGCCAACATCTTCGTGCCGATGAGTATTCTGCTTGACGAGGACGGNCATCCGGCTCGNGTATTTAGCGGNTGGTCTCCAGAAACTCAGGCGGCATTTGAGGAGNTAGTTAACACCGGTCGCTAGTAATACCTATCGCGCCATCACCAGCTTTCTTCTTCGATCTCGGCAAGCACCGCGTTGCGCGGGTTGAAGATCACATCCTCAGGATTAAGGCCCCCCGATAAGTTGAATGCAAACTCCTCGTAGGGCTTGTCGACCAATACTTTGACGACCACGAANCGANCGTCGCCGATGTTGATGCGTACCGGGACAANCATCCGGAACGGCACGTCAGGCTCGACACTCTGGCGTACACGGAACTGAAGCTGCCGCTGCCCATCGACCAGCGTCTCAACCTTCCAGGCAAACCGGTACGTCGGAACCGCGGTGCCATAAACCCACTGGTCAAAAAACCATCCCATNTCCTCCCCGATGTGCTTCTCGATGATGGTGCGGAAGCTCTCGGTGGTGGCCTCTCCACCGAGGTGGGCGGTAACGAAGTCGCGCATCATGACGCGGAATGGCTCGTCGGACCCGGTCGTCCAGTCGAACATCGCCATCCGTAACATGTGAAGGATGTAGGCNCCCTTCTCGTAGGCCAGCATCTGGTAGTCAAGCGGGGTCTCGCTCGACGACAGCCGGTAGCCGAGCGTTATCGGGCCCGACCAGGTTCCGTCGGAGTCACGCTGNATCNCCCCGGAGGGCATGCCGAAACTGCGGAATCCGGCGTTGCCGCGCTTGAAGATATCGTTGCGCCAGGCCTTGGTGATCTCGTCCAGNACGCCCGGGTCGCCCTCGTACGCGGCCGCGTACAGCGCCCCCGANTACTCGGCAAACCCCTCGGAGATCCACTGATCGCGGTAGCTCTTCCAGCCAACCATGTGTCCCCACCACTGGTGCGCCGTCTCGTGGGCGCGGAACGCTGTGCTGTTGTCAGACTCGTTGCCGAAGGAGCCGGCCGCCAGGTGCAGCAGGCCCGGAAAGCCTTGCCCGTGGTTGCCCGGGATNCGCGTCGCNGACATGTAGGAAAACGGGTAGTTGCCGAACATTTCCGAGAACAGCAGCAGGCTGTTGCCGATGTCGATGCCGACGTTGCCGAGTGCATCGCCACCGAATCCACTCGCAAAGCCAAACACCATGATCGGCGGCAATCCCTCGATCTCGACCTCGCGCACCTCCATCGAGCCGTAGTTGTACGACACGAGGGCCACCGGCAGGTCCTGCTCGAACCGAACCACGCGCTGGTCGTCGACAATGTCCTCAGAAACCCTCACCCCGGAGGCGAAGACCCTGTCGTCGTCATCGACGCGGAAGGTCATGTCGAACGTGGCGCGCTGCAGGTAGCCGATCTCCGGATACCAGCCGGTCGATGCCTTAAGGTATTCGCCGCCNCCCAACTGCGTATCGACGAGCTCGCCGTCGTACACGAAGGTCACGGTCGTAGCAGTTNCCGCGGCCANCTCGCGGTCNAAGAACACCGACACAGCGCGCTCGAACTGATCGTCCTTCGCCTCCTCTTGGACAAAGAACAGCGGCTGCCCATCAACGTCGAGCACCTNCTGCATCTCAACCAGCGGATGGACCTCGAAACGAAGGGCCCGAACGGGGAGCCTGGGCNCCAACTGGAGCTCGGCCTTNGCCTCCTCCACGTTGCCGCCATCGAGCATCATCTCGAGCGAGTAGTGGNTCGGCTTCGCTNCCGGGNGTGCCGCGGCACCNAACCCACCCCACTGGTCGAAGAGGTCGGAGCGGGTCCAGCCNCGCAAACGGAACAGGTCCCACGCCAGCCGATCTTGTTCGAAGTGCAGCGGCCCCTCGTCACGAGTCTCGATCCANGCCGAGAAGAAGNCGTCGCTCTCGCCGACCAGATCGACGAGGATGCGGGACTCGAGGTTGATGAATTCTTCCTCGATGAAGTGCTTGCGGATGTCGGCGTGAAGCTCCTCGGCGTCCTCTAGATACGGAACGTCGTCGNCGCTGAACGGAACGGCGCGCGGCAGATCGCTTTCGCCNACATCNGCATGGGGCGTGGCGCCGACGAAGTCNGCCGTCCTATCGGTAAANCGAAGGTAGAGGCGGTCGAATTCCTCGGTNAGCGCTTCAGAGTCGGTGAACTTCACCAGNTGGTCGCGCTCGACGCCCGATGGNGGATTGTAGAAAACCCGCCCCTCGCCGATGAACACTGCCCCGGTCACNCGGCCGGCAACCGGCTCGAACGGCAGCCAACGGCCATCGTCGAGCATGAACGTCGCCGGGCCACGGCTGAACTCGATATTGCGAACCCGCCGTGCTGCCGCAGTTTCGACGCCGATGTCGCGCAACGCTGCGTACATCTCCGCCGGGCCTTGCAAGGTTTCGACCTGCGATTTCGGCATCAATAACACGGCCGCCAACAACACAAGAATGGTTCGCATAGTCTCCAGTGTGGGGTTCCTTGGCACCCGTTACAAGGTGCCAGGCTACGCGACCCAATTAAGATTCACGAGTGATTTTGCCGCAGCACCACAAGGGAAGCGGCCCCCTGGCGCACCGCACCGAGTAAACGCTGAGATCCCGCCGCGCACGATGGTACAATCCGCCGCCGTGAGAACTTCCGGAGTTGCAGACGGACATTCTAGTATTATGCTATGCGTCCGTACGCTCGCAATTTTGGTATTGATACCTAGCCTCGTCGCAGGCACACAATCCGACGCCACCTGGACACAGTGGGGCGGTCCGAATCGCGACTTCATCATCGCAAGCCCACCCCTCGCCAATAGCTGGCCTGAAGATGGCCCCCCAATGCTGTGGAGCCAGCCGCTGGGCGTCGGCCACTCGGCCATCCTTGCCGAGGACGGCATGCTGTTCACCATGTATCGCGTCGGGTCGGCGACTCGGCGGGGCACATGGAACGAGGAAGAAACGGTCGTGGCGCTCGATGCCGCCACCGGCGAAATGCTCTGGGAACACACGTATCCTTCGCGCAACGAGAACTTCCAATACGGTGCGGGCCCGCACAGCACACCGCTAATCGTCGGCGACCGACTGTTCACCATTGGCACCAACAAGCAATTCTACGCCTTCGACAAGCGCACCGGTGAGGCACTCTGGCATCACGATCTGATCGCGGACTTCGGTGCCCCTCCGCTGCAGCTCCGCCCGGTCGTCACCGCTGGCTACGGCTGCAGTCCCATCGCTTACAAGGAGACCATCATCTGCAGCGTCGGCGGACCCGGGCAATCCGTGATGGCGTTCAACCAGAGCGACGGCAGCGTCGTGTGGCGGGGCGGCGATTTTCTCTTTGGGCAAGCACCGCCGGTGCTGATCAACGTCGACGGCCAAGAACAACTCATCATCGTCGGGGGCGCCTCGATCAACGGCATGGATCCCGACACCGGCGAAGTGTTGTGGGCCGTCGCCCACGATCCAGGCAACGACCTCAACATAACCGCTGGACTTTGGGGCGACAACAACGTGCTGTTTGTCTCCTCCGCCTATCGGGCTGGCAGCCACGCGCTGCACCTATCGCTCGACGGCGACATCACCACTGTGGACGACCTCTGGTACAGCAAGCGACTACAGCTAATGTTCCTCAACACCATCCGTATCGGCGACTGGGTGTATGGGACCGCGGGCACATTCGGCCCCAAGTTCATGACCGCAATCAATGTCATTACTGGCGAGCCCGCCTGGCGCGAGCGCGGCTTCGGCCACGCGAGCATGGTCCGCGCAGACGGCAAGTTCATCATCATGGACGAAGACGGCGACCTGGTACTAGTGACGATGTCGCCCGAGGGCATCGAGGAACTGGCTCGAGCGTCGATTTTTGATACGACTTCCTGGACGGTACCGACCCTGGTGGGAACGACGCTCTACGCGCGTGATCGCCAAAAAATCGTGGCACTGGATCTTGGGCCGAGCGGGCTGAGATAGTTCGCTGGCTAGCTTCCCGCTTTGTTGTAAACGAGCATGTTCGTGACTTCGGTACCGGCGACCGTTGTGGTTACCTCCAGCCGAAGCAACTGGCCGTCCGGGCCGAGCGATATTACCTCGCGAACAACGAGTGAATTCCCTGCCACCTCGCCACTTCCTTCGTTAACGAGGTTGCTCCCCTCCCACCAACTGCTCACGATCATCCGCGCGTCCTCCCCACCCGGCGCCGGCAAGGAGTTGTTGCCTCCAATAATGTAGTTGCGGGGTTGAGCGCCGTTGACC
>PBML01000044.1 GCA_002722645.1 Acidobacteriota bacterium | reverse complement strand
GAACTCGGCGCACGCTTCCCGTGGATGCAGCCAGGCTAACCTTCAAGGTACAGGCGGTAACGGGTTTTTCTACTGCTTTTCTGGACGGTAACTAGGCAGTAGAGGCAGCGAAAACCGATTGGCTCAGCTCAGGCCCGCTGGTGGGAGCTAGCGGAAATTCTGGTCGTAACCGGAAACGGTAAAGGACCCCGCCCGGTTCTCCGGGCGGGGTCTCTTTGCTAACGTTTGTCGGCTGGCCAGGTACTGACGTAATCCGAACCGGGCGGTGCCGGCCCCATGCCCATGAAGGTGAATTTCTGCAGACGCTTACCCTCATAAGTTTCTGTGGTGTAGATATTTCCCTGCGAGTCTGTGTCGAGGCTGTGAACGGCGAAGAACTGACCGGGCTGACGGCCGCCGTCGCCAAAGCTGTACAGGACCTCCATGGTGGCACGCTCAATGACGTAGACCCTCATGTTCTGGCCGTCAGCCAAGTATAGAAAGCGTTGCTCATCGTCGGGGGAAAAAGCAACGTCCCAAGTCGAACCCTGTGACAGCGTCTCCGGTGCGATAATCGCTTCGCTGAGGTACGTGCCATCGGGCTGGAACACCTGGATTCTATCCTCGGCGCGGTCGCATACGTACAGCAGTCGGTCGTTGGACATGTCGGCACAGTGGACCGGGCCCCGGAACTGCGAAGCCGGCGTACCGCCGGGCGTGTAACGCCCGAGGTTGGCACTGTCATCCGGTTCATTGCCGTAGGCGCCCCAGAAACGTTTGAATTCCCCCGTGTCAGCGTCGACCACAACGACGCGGCGGTTAAAATAGCCGTCCGCTAAGTAAACTTCGTTTTCCTGCGGGTCGACGAACACTTTGGCGACGCGACCGAAGTTCTCAGGATCAAGGCTGTTACGCCGAGCTCGTCCACCGTCGGCCATGCGGGCGCCCTTGCGACCCACCTGCATCAGGAACTCCCCGGCCCTGGAAAACTTCAAGATGTGCGAGTCCGGACCACCGTTGCCGCCGATCCACACGTTATCCATGTGGTCGACCTCGATGCCGTGATTCGAATCGGGCCACTCGTACTCACCCGATTCGACCGGGCCACCCCATGAGCCGACAAGATTGCCTTCGGCATCGTATTCGAGGACCGGAGGCGCCGGTACGCAGCATTCACTCAGAGGTGGATCTTGAGCAGCACCTATCTCTGTCCTTCCCGAACTCGCGAAGCTCTGCGCTGGGCGATTGCGGTGAACGATCCAAACGTGGTCACGGGAATCGACCGCTACCCCGATCGTGTTGCCAAGTATCCAGTGGTTCGGCATTGGCTTGGGCCAAAAGGGATCGACCTCAAATAACGGGACCTCGTCAGGAGCTGCGGCGGCAATCGCTGCAGCTCCATCTGCAGGCGCAGCTGGTGTCGAGGAGNCAGAGTCACTTGTGCACGCCTGAACAATACCAAGGGCGAGAATCGCTGCGACANGTGTCATNCCAACAAGGAGATTGCGCCTCATAANGTGTCCTCCAATGGCCATTGATGNGCCCTGTTTGGGNCCTAGANCTAACAGTATACTTGCTAAANANTTTGTANNCGGCAAATAGGCTANGCAGTTTCTCGACATTCGTCCAGGGAGNCACCATNTTGGCACCGTACCGTAATTCNGTCGTNGGTATNGGTCTCGTGGCCGTAATGTTGGTGCTTCTGACNGTCGCGATCCCATCTGTNTCGGTGGCCCACGACATTGCTTCGGACGTCACAATCCAAGCTTTTGTTAAACCCGAAGGGCAACGGCTCTATTTCCTGGTCAGGGTTCCNCTGGAAGCCATGCAGGACTATGAGTTTCCACAGTTTGACCGGGGTTACATTGACATCGAAGCCGCTGATTCAATGCTACGTGACGCGGCCATTTGGTGGATTGCAAACGCCGTTGACATGTACGAAGANGGAACCCGACTTGCTGAGGCAGAAATAGCTGCGGTCCATATTTCGCTTCCGTCCGATAGGTCCTTTCGTTCTTATGAAGAAGCTTTCGCCAATGTGACNGGACCGNCGCTGCCGGGACGCCCNCAGCTTCCCTGGGAACAGGCTNTGCTCGATGTGTTGTTCGAATACCANATNGAAAACGACACGGCCAGGTACTCCNTAGANCCCAANTTTGCTCGCCTCGGCATTCGTACNACGACAGTCNTCCGCTTCAATGCGCCGGGCAAACCAGCACGGGCCTATCAGTTCAGCGGTGATCCAGGTCTTGTGAACCTGGACCCAAGTTTTTTCCAGGCGGTCTTTCGGTTTGTCGAGCTTGGTTTCTTTCACATNCTCGATGGGCTCGACCACCTCTTGTTCCTGCTCTGTCTTGTCATCCCAATCCGTGCCTTCCGTAGGCTAGTGCCGGTTGTTACTTCCTTTACAGTGGCGCATTCGATCACACTAATCGCTTCGGCATTAGGTTTGGCGCCGAACTCGCTATGGTTCCCGCCCCTGGTGGAGATGTTGATTGCGCTATCAATTGTGTACATGGCGCTCGAGAACATCGTCGGAGCTAACATAGGCCGCCGCTGGTTGNTTGCTTTTGTGTTCGGCCTAGTGCACGGCTTTGGTTTCTCATTCGTGCTGCGCGAGACACTGCAGTTTGCTGGCTCGCACCTGATTACTTCATTGCTNGCTTTCAACGTNGGAGTAGAGATCGGCCAGCTTTTTGTCTTGGCGCTGGTCGTCCCAGTGCTGGCCTGGGGTTTTCGCCGCGCTGTTGCCGAGCGAATGGGAACAATCCTTTTATCCGCCTTGGTGGCACANAGTGCCTGGCATTGGATGAGCGAGNGCTGGNCACAATTGCGAGAGTACACATTCTANTGGCCGGCNCTGGACATGGAGTTGTTCGAGGCNATGACGCGNTTTGTTATGCTTCTGNTGNTTCTTGCGGGTACGGTTTGGCTACTATTCCTACTGTTCGGGCGGACAGAGAAGCCTGGNCGCACGGGCTCAGAGCCGAGACCCGTGGGGGAGTGAAACCNGGTTATCATGAGGCGTGAAGGAACTGGGGTCGCACCAGGGCAGGTGTCGCAGAAGTGCGACGGCCTGTAGACGTTGGNGCGATCTCCCGTTAGGATGCTGAAATTGAGGTNGCCCGCCTAAAGCTCAGTTCGTCTGTCGGAGGTTTGCAATGACACGTTCACGTGGACTCACGTTGGTAACTACGGCCGCTTTTCTGATTACTCTGGGAGTAGCCGTATACGCCCAGAACGATGCCCCGGTCGCCTACCGTACCGNCGAAGGTATATGGGGCCAGCTACCNGAGGGNAGGACATGGGGCGCAACGAGCGCCGTGTATCCAGCCCGTGATGGTAGCGGTGACATCTGGGTTGGGGAACGCTGTGGCGCTAACAGCTGCGCTAACAGGCCGGATCTCGATCCAATTTTGCGTTTTACCGCGGATGGTGAACTGAGGTACAGCTTCGGCGCTGGAATGATCCTCTGGCCGCACGGGATGTTTGTTGACGCCGACAGCAACGTGTGGATCACGGATGCTGTTGGGTTTGGTCGCAACCCGCGTCCCGAGATGGGTCACGTAGTCCTGAAGTTCAGCCCGAGAGGTGAGTTACTTATGACGCTCGGCCAGCCAGGGGTAGCCGGAGATGGGGAAGATACTTTCCGGCAACCATCCGATGTGCTGGTCGCACCGAATGGGAATATTTTCGTCGTGGACGGTCATGGGGCTGCCGGCAACAATCGTGTTGTGAAATTCTCCAGTGACGGCACATTCATTATGGAATGGGGTCAGACTGGCGCAGAGAATGGTGAGTTCCGCGACCCGCATGCTTTGGCGATGGACTCCCAGGGACGCTTGTACGTAGGTGATCGTGGCAATAGCCGGGTGCAAGTCTTCAGCCAGAACGGCGACCATATTGCGACTTGGACCCAGTTTGGTCGGCCGAGCGGGCTATTTATTACTGCCGCCGACATTTTGTACGTGGCCGATTCAGAATCCAATGCAGGGCGGAACCCGGGATGGAAACGTGGCATCCGCTTCGGTTCGGTTACTGATGGGATGGTCGACGGTTTTATTCGCGATCCGGAACCGAATCAGGACAGTTCAGGCACAAGTGCTGCCGAGGGCGTAGCGGTCGATGCCAATGGGGACGTTTACGGTGCGGAAGTTGGTCCGTTGATGTTGAGGAAACACATTTGCATTGTTTGGTCTTGCACGTTAGAAGGCGGGGGAGGGGCTCGTCCGAACGCGGACGACTATGACGGCGCTATGAAGGCGATCCGGGGAGCTCTAGGTGCAGTAGGAGATCAGATGAGCGCGGAAGATGCCCCTGGACTCGAAGCTAGCGCTGCGACGATTGTCGAAGGCATGGCTAAGGCGAAAGCCTATTGGCAGACCCGTGACCGACGTGCTCTCCGGTATGCCATCAGCTCTCAGAGGGCCGCACAAGGCTTCCATGCGGCAGCCGCCGCTGGCGATTTCGATGCGGCAGGAGTCGCTTTTGGAGCGCTCCGCGAGACGTGCTCCCCGTGCCACGAGCAATACCGTGAGCGTGATGCGGATGGCAACTGGCAGATCAAGCACAGTACAGGATCGCCGCAGAGCGAACCGACTATCTCCTGGAGCGGTCCAGCGCCGGAAGAAACCCGAGGAGATGAAGGCCAACGAGAACGATCAGCCCGTGAAGTAACTCCGGAGGCCTATGACGGCGCCATGAAGGCGATTCGTGGCGCCGTGGGTGAAGTTGGCGACCAGATCAGTGGGCAGGATGCCTCAGGGCTCGAAGCCAGCGCTACGAGGATCTCGAGAGCTATGGCCAGAGTCATGATTTATTGGCGGTTGCAGAGAGAGCGTGTGCCGTATGGAATCGCCGAGACGGCAATGAATGCGGGGCGCAGCCTTCAAGCAGCGGCAGCAGCCGGTGACTTCGACGCCGCAGGTACGGCCTTCGGCGCGCTTCGCGAGACGTGCACTCCTTGTCATGAGCAGTACCGGGAACGCGATGCAGATGGTAACTGGCAGATCAANGCACGNTCTCAATAGGATGTCCTAATNGCTATTTGACGGTCCCCGGATCGTCTCTGAATTAGAATAACGAGGTGGGAACNCCATGGCTCGGNGTTTCCTCCTCGTTTCNTTTTATTGCCTGTGGTGCNCGACTCTCATGATCTCTGTATCCNGTCTCACTAAGTACTTTGGCAGCCAGACCCTNTTTTCTGAGGTTACGTTTCAGCTCGATGCCGGNAANCACTATGGGCTGGTAGGAGCGAATGGNTCGGGCAAGACGACGCTGCTGAACATATTGGCGGGGGAGGAGGAATCTAGCGGCGGCACGGTGTCGGTNGCAAAGCGCATCAANNTCGGGGTTCTACAGCAGGATCAGTTCATCTATGAAGATGAGGAAATTCTCGGTGTCGCCATGATGGGNAACCAAGAGCTTTGGGACGCAATGGTTGCCAAGGAGACACTGATCGAAGGTGCGAATCACGAGTTTGATGCCGATCGNTATTCTGAGCTTGAGGATATCGTCCAACGNCACGACGGTTACTCGGCCGAAGCTCGNGCCTCTGANATTCTTGAGGGACTNGGTTTACCGACGGAGCTTCATCGNCAGCCTCTTTCAACCCTTTCNGGGGGCTTCAAGTTNCGTGTTTTGCTCGCCCAGGTACTTGCTGGGTCGCCGGACATACTNCTTCTCGACGAACCGACCAATCATCTCGACATCTTGTCGATCCGGTGGCTTGAGAAGTTCATGCAAGAGTTCACTGGTCCAATTCTGGTGATCTCGCACGACCATCGTTTCCTCGACAACGTTTGNACTCACATTCTCGACGTTGATTATCAGACGATTACGCTCTATCCGGGCAACTACAGCCGNTTNGTGNATGCGAAGGGNANTGACCGGGACCGNCGAGAAAAAGANATTCGTAAACGAAAAAAGGATATCGAACATCACCAAAAATTCGTNGAGCGGTTCCGCGCCAAGGCATCGAAGGCGCGGCAGGCGCAGAGCAAGNTNCGCATGATTGAAAAGAAGGCTGATGCTCTCGGCGAGCTACCGCAAAGCTCNCGNCGNTATCCCAGCTTTCAATTNGAGCANCGTCGCCCCAGTGGGCGCGACGTNCTTACCATCGAGGGGGTGNGAAAAGCGTTNGGNGACAACGAGGTGTTGCATGGCGTCGATTTGACTGTNCGACGAGGCGANCGNATTGCNATCATGGGTCCGAACGGGATCGGNAAGTCAACGCTGCTGAAGATTGTCATGGGTGAACTTGATACCGATGAAGGGGAGGTGGAGTGGGGATACGAAACTCATCANGGCTACTTTGCTCAGGACCACAAGGACCAATTTGAATCACTCCAAAATACTGCTGAGTCNTGGATTTGGGACATATGNTCNGGTGAAACGATTGGTTTCGTNCGTAATCAACTNGGCCGCGTNTTNTTCTCAGGTGATGAAGCCAAAAAGAAGCTAGCGGCACTCTCCGGTGGTGAAGCNTCACGNCTTGTATTTTGCCGTTTGGCAATTCAAAGGCCGAANGTNCTACTNCTNGATGANCCNACNAACCATCTTGACCTTGAGTCGATTGAAGCCCTTGTGGCGGGCNTGAGAACCTACGAGGGCACATTNATTTTCGTTTCCCACGACCGCTGGTTCGTCTCTGAACTAGCTACCCGGATCGTTGANATNAANCCCGNNGAAATTCTCGATTACCAAGGTACNTACGAGGAATACGTNCACTATTGTGGTGANGATCACCTGGANGCGGACACCGTTGTTCTTAAGGCNCGAAGGGAGAAACGGAAGGCNAAAAANGCNGCGAGGGAAGCGNCAATTGAGCCNNGNGNTTCAAAAACTNTTTCNAAGAACCAACTCCNNAAAGCTCGTGCCTNCCGGGANGCNATACTCGCNAANATCGAAATCGCTGAGNAACGNATTGACGAAATAAACGAGATTTTCTGTGANCCNANCTATTTNGGNAAGTCNNCGCCCGATGCNCTTCGCACCTTNGAAGNGGAACAANAAGCNCTCAAATCNAGNGTTGAANANCTTACGNCGGANTGGGNAAAAGCAGAAGAAGAGCTTGGTGCAAAGCAAGCGGGCATAAGCTGAGGTTGCCAGCTGCCATCTTTAAAACTCGTTGTTCAAGGCGAATTTGTCAACGCTGCAGCGGCACCACCAGGATGGTTTGAGGCTCTCCATAGCCGATGAATGTATCGGCCTCTCCCCGGCCGATCGTCGCGGTATAAGATCCGGTGCCAACGAGTGTTCCCTGTCGCCCGCGTCCGCCTCGGGTCCCGGCGGGCAACTCCGCCGTCTCGCGACGCAAATTCCATGCAACTCGCTGCAGGCCGGAAGTGTTGGGTAGGTCGAGGGTGCGTACGTGGTCGCCGTTCGCGTCAGTGATCATGATCACGAAATCCTGTTGCGCTGATTCTGTCTCGTTTATGTGGTAAGTCAGCACGGCACCAAAGGGCGGGTTAGCTGCAGTCTGGTCTCCCCACACAGGGCGCATCTGGTTGAGTTCAGCAAACACTGGAGCAGGCCGAAGAGGAAATAACCAGGCTGGACCAGAAAGCCTATCTTCGTTTACGTGGCGCAATGCCGAGTAGTCATCGAGAATGTAGACGCCACGACCGAAGGTGCCGACGACAAGGTCATTCCATTGCCGCTGGATGTGCAGGTCGCGTGCCTGGATCTTGGGAATTCCCCCGCGCAACTCGGTCCAATGGTCACCGCCGTCGACAGTGAAATACACACCGAACTCCGTGCCGACGAACAGCAGGTCGCCGGCAGCATGGTCTTGAACTACGCTCCAGGTGCCGGAGCGCTTTGGTAGGTCACCGGTGATGTTCACCCAGTTGTGGCCACGATCATCGCTGCGCATGACCCATGGCAGGAAGTCCCCATTCTGCCAGTTGTTGAATGTTGCAAAGACCACATCGGAATTCCGAACCGAGGCAAACACGTCGGTCACATAGGTGTTNNCCGGCAGGCCGGGAATGNTTTCGAGGCGTGTCCAATTNTTGCCNCCATCCTCGGAGACCTGNAATAGACCGTCGTCACTCCCGGTGTACAGNAGGCCCTCGACCAGCGAGGACTCATCNAGTGTGGTGATGACACTCATCGTGGTTGTATACAAATGGAGCCCCACTGCATCCTCGTCCCAGACCTTGCCCATGATCNGTAGTTCTCTACGGTCAAGGTTGCGGGTCAGATCACCACTCACTGGCACCCAGTTGTCGCCCCGGTCGTCACTTCGATACAGGCGGTGGCCACCGTAATAGATGCGACCTGGTGAATGTTTACTGATCAGCAGAGGACTGTCCCAATGCCAGCGACCGCGTTCCTGCGCGTCGCCTTGATCTCCGGTGGGCCGTATACCAATCCTTTGTCCGGTATTCAGGTTGAGACGAGTGAGCGCACCATTTTGTGACTGGGCATAGACGGTCTCGGTGTCGTAAGGATCGAAGTAAGCCTGGAAACCATCGCCACCCCCAACCCGGTACCAATCACTAGTCCGAATACCAGCGGAATTCAAGGTTCGCGACGGGCCACAGATCGTGCCGTTGTCCTGAGCCCCACCACAGACNCGGTAAAACGGACGCGAATCATCGGCGTTTATCCGGTAGAACTGTGACAGTGGCAGGTTGGTGAAATGCCTCCAGGTGTCGCCAGCATCATAAGTTTCGTAAAGACCTCCATCATTGCCGATCCACATGTGTGCGGGATCGGTCGCGTCGAAAACGATTTCGTGATTGTCAACATGCATGTCGAACGCCATCCGTTCCCACGTTGCGCCTTTGTCCGTGGAACGCATTATCGGCACTTCGATATTCCAAACGGTGTCCGGGCGGTGAGGGTCAACGAAAATCTCCCCGTAATACTGAGGATCTCCGCCCGAGTAGTCGCTCATCCGGGCCCATGAGTCACCGGTGTTATCTGAGAGGAAAAAACCACCGGCGTCGCCCCGAGCTACTACCATCGCGTAGATACGGTCGGGGTTNCGAGCATCGACACCCAATGCGATACGACCCTTCTCGACTNCGGGCAGGCCATTTTCAATNCGCTCCCATGAGGTGCCGGCATCNGTGCTCCGGAAGATTCCGGCCTCCGGCCCGCCGGCAATCGTCATTGCATTACGACGGCGCCGTTGGTACGCAGCGGCNTANATNACGTCAGGGTCGTNAGGCTTGAAGGCCGCGTCGGTGATCCCGGTATCGTTGCTGACGTGNAGNACCCGCTGCCACGANTCACCNCCATCNCTGGTTTTGAAGAGGCCGCGGTCACCACCGGGGTTCCACAAGGGNCCGGGAGCTGCCACGTAGACAACGTCAGAGTCGCGCGGGTCGATNANGATTTTNTGNATNTTNTGTGAATCGGCTAGCCCAACNTGNTGCCAGGTGGCTCCCGCGTCCGTTGATTTATACACACCGTCACCCCATGACGTGCTGCGGTTGTGTGTATTTTCACCCGTCCCCAACCAAACGACGTTAGAGTCCTTGGGGTCTACCACTACAGCGCCAAGTGAGTACGAAGGGTATTCGTCAAATATCGGAACCCAGGTGTTTCCTCGATTAACCGTCTTCCATAGGCCGCCAGACCCGACCGTTAGATACCAGACATTGGAGTTGTTGGGGTCGATTTCAAGGTCAGAGATACGCCCTGTGGTCAGGCTTGGGCCTATGCTGCGGAACTCAAGGCCACGGAAGACTTCCATTGACATTCGGGAGCCCGTTTGGGCGTGCAGGGTTGTGACGGCCAGCAGCAACAGAATCGAGACGCGTAAGGCGGTGGCTTTCATGACTCTTCTCTTGTGAAGGAGATTAACGTTGGGCGATCTCGAACGTGCCGTATCTAGAGGNCTCATGCAACCGCTNCGGGCCAATATCTGCTTATCAAAATAATGCAGCACGATTNCTGCGAAGGGTACGATCGGCGAATATCAATGGATATGCTTCCCGTTCAGCNTTAATTAGAGTTTTGTAACAGGAGATCAAGATGATCAAACAAGCAGCCATAGTCCTCGCCAGTTTCATTGCCGTGGGTGGAGCCGTTATGGCATGTAACGGGAACACCGGTGCTGGTGCAGCGGACTCTTCTAAGGNNNCAGAAAANGCTGNNGCCGNTGAATTNCCGTCGGAGATNGAGCAACTCGCTGAAAANGTCTTTTTATTCACNAANTCAACCCATCGTTCCTTGCTTGTGGTTACCAATGACGCTGTGCTGGCCACTGATCCNCAAGGCTCGCAGTCNAACGCTGAGCGGTTNGTCGANGTGATTCGNGAGATGACTAACGCTCCGATTCGTTACGTGGTCTACAGTCATCATCACGGCGACCATATCCTTGGTGGTGAAGCGTTTCCTGCTGACTCCGAGTTCATCGCCCATCGCAACGCCGAGCCTTATCTGGAAACCATGGATGCGCGCTCAGTGGATCGTTTTGTTGGGGATGAGGAAATTATCGATGTCGGAGGCCTTGAGGTGCAGCTGATATACCCGGGACCGTCGGAAACGGATAGCAGTCTCGTGATCCTCGTCCCGGATCGCCGTGTGGCGTTTATGGTTGATGCTGTAGCTGTCCGAACGGTTCCATGGCGGACTATGAACGATTCCAATCCGCACGATTGGATTTCTGCCCTTGAACGGGTNGAAACACTCGATTTCGATATCCTGGCGCCTGGCCATGGACCAACNGGNAGTAAGANNGATGTCAGGGAAAACATNACCTATCTGGAGNCATTAGTGGGAGCNGTTCAGGANCGCATCGACCAAGGACAAANNTTGGAAGAAATTCAGGANACGCTCGAATTGCCGGAATACCAGGNCTGGGTTCGATACAANGAGCACTTCAAGGAGAACATTCAAGGTNTCTACCGAGAGCTGNTCGGNGCTTGACGATAGAGGCTTNCCGGACATAACGTTTTCCGGNAATCAGCNTTTGAAGGATCANNTAAACCGGGAGGCAGTAATGACGTTTCGCAGTATTATTGCGCTGTTGGCCGTCGTCGCGATTGCGGCATGTGGGGGCGCTGCAACAGAGGAACAGGTTGAAGTCGCTGAAGAGTTGCCAATGGACGATGCCGCTGCAATCGCGGCAATGATCGAGGAGTACCAACTTCACTTCAACATGGGTCACGGCTCAATGGCGGCTGACTATCACACCGATGGCNTTTTNCTGCCGTCTGATGGCTCCNTACTGCGGACCACAGAGTCGCGCNTAGCCTGGTATGAAGCCCAAGTGGTGGGCAACCCCCAGAACCAAGTCTCTGCAGATGATGTGTTGGTTTTGGGCGACAGCGCCGTAGCTCACGGCTCATATTCAACAACCGGTACGCCTGAGGGTGAACCGGTAACTTCCGCGGGAAACTGGATGGCCAGGCTCAACAAGGTTGANGGCAACTGGAGATGGGCGGTTGGCCTGAGCAACTGGGATACGGCTCCGCCGGAGGATCTTCCCGCGCCGCTCAGGGACGAGGGCTCCGCCGAAGTTGAAGACAGTCTCATCGCCGAACTCATGGGCTACTACGGAACGCACTTCAACATGGGTCACCCTGGCATGGTGGCCTCACGTTACGCAGAAGACGCTGTGGCAGCCATATCTGGTCGACCCAAGATGGTAGGCCGTGCGGCGATCGAGGAAGACATGAGCGCGCGGATGGAAGCGGCAGGCAATCCGCAGCTAACCATTCATGTGGCTGGAGCACAGGACCTTGGCGATGGCTACGTNTTCGGNGGTGGCTGGTACGAAACAGCGGCNGATTCGGGTAACCAGGCAGGTAGTTTCCTGGTCTTGGCCCGTGCCGNCGATGACGGCAATATGCAGATCCAATGGACCATCAGCAACGGTCTTCCNACCAACGAATAAAGGCACATTTGATGCTCCACATGGAGCCCTGAGTAATCAGTATTTGGAGAATTAAGTAACCGGGAGGCAGNAATGACGTTTCGCACNATTGTTGCGCTGTTGGCCGTTGTCGCAATTGNGGCNTGCGGAGGCGCTGCAACAGAGGAAGAGGTTGAAGTCGTTCAAGAGTCACCACTTGACGATGCCGCTGCGGTCGCGGCGATGATCGACGAGTANGTGCTTCACTACAACATGGGTCACGCTTCNATGGCGGTTGACTACGCCACCGATGGCNTTTTGTTGGGGGCTGATGGCTCTGTAGTAAGGACTGCAGAGGNGCGGCTAGCCGGTGCGGAAGCCGCAATGGAGTTNANNCCAGAGNTGGCCATCACTACNGGTGGTGTGNTTNTNTTGGGTGANGANGCCGTGGCTCACGGCTCATACTCCGTCTCNNTCACTCCAGAAGGAGNCGAGTCGGTTACTTCCACNGGNAATTGGNTGTCNAGGCTNGCAAANGTCGATGGTNACTGGAAATGGGCAGTGTCTTTGATTAATTACGACACAGCTCCACCGGAGGGTCTCACTGAGCCTGTAGTTGAGGAAGGGGAGGGTTCCGGCGAAGGAGTTGAGCTCCTCGAGGAACTTTCGGGGTATTACGAAACACACTTCAACATGGGCCACGCTAGCGTGGTCGCTTCACGCTATGCGGAAGACGCTGTGGCAGCGTTAAGTGGTCAACCGAAACTGGAAGGTCGTGCGGCGATCGAAGAAAACATGACCGCGCGGATGGAAGCATTGGGCAACCCTCAGCTCAAGCATTATGTGGGCGGGGCCAGAGAACTTGGCGACGGCTTCGTGTTTGGTGGCGGTCGGTACGAGATGACGTCCGATTCCGGCAATTCGACAGGCTGGTTCCTTGTGTTGGCACGATCCGACGAAGACGGTAATTTGCAAATCCACTGGAACGCCAGCAACGGTCTTCCGGCGAACAATTAGAGTTAGATTTGCAAGCTTCGAGGTGCATGAAATAAGAGCCGGGTGGCGTCCGAAAGGATGCCACCCGGCTTGTATATTCCTGGCTGGTTAGCAGTGGTATCGTGCGCCAACATGTGGACTCTTCGCCAGCACGTTGCGTTGACTATCATTGCTGTAGCCGTAATTACTTCGGCCTGCGATCGTATAGCGGCCATACCCGATGACGCGCCATCGCTACTCCTGGCGCTCGCCGTGCTTGATACGCAAGATGGAGCTCCACGGCCATTGCCAGCACGCCTGGGCATCCTTACGCAGACCGCAGATGGTTGGCATCATCGGTTCATCGAAGATTCGGACAGCAACGTTTTCCATAAAGCCCTCTCTTATGGCACTGGTGATGAGATCACGGGTGTGTTGACCCTTGGAGGGACCGAAGCGGTGGTGAAGCTTTGGGGGCCAGACGTAAGCATTCAAAGGCTATGGGAGGCGGACTTTGGGGGCCCGTTTAGCCGAATGCGAGACGCCGAAGTCGGCGATATTTATGGCGACGGAAATGCCTCGATCGCTGTGGCAACACACGATCAAGGGGTGGTGGCGGTGATCCGGCCGAGTGGGGTGGAAGGGTTCACCGTTCATGAACTCGACCGTGAACCAGATACGGTTGTCCACGAGATTGAACTTGGTGATTTGGACGGTGACGGGGTGGTCGAGATTTACGCTACGCCGACGGCTCCAAATCAAGTTGATGGAACAGCTCAGCCCGGCAAGGTTGTTCGCTATGTGCCGGGCGAAGATGAAGGCCGAGTTTTGGTTGCCGACCTTGGCCTGCGTCATGCAAAAGAAATTCTTGTCGACGATCTCGATGGCGACGGCCGTGATGAGCTCTACGTTTCTGTTGAGGCGGTTTCCGGAGGTAAGGTCGAAATTCGTCGTTATCTGACAGAGACCGATCCCTCGGCAGGCGAAGTCGTGGCGACTCTTGACGATCAGCTGTGTCGTTTCCTTACAGTTGGCGACGTTGATGGAGATGGCACTAAGGAGATGGTTGCAGCGACGATGCGCAGCGGGCTGTGGCTTCTAAGACCCGGCGCAGGGAAGTGGAGTACAGAGCTGATCGATGACGACTCCTCCGGTTTTGAGCACGCCTCAATTCTGCTAGATCTCGATGGGGATGGCCGCGCTGAACTGTACGTCGCCAGTGACGACCAGCATCAAGTGCGCCGGTATATGTACGATGGTACGGGGTGGGGGAGGGATGTAATTTGGGAGTATGACGACGGTCTTGCGCGTTTCACTTGGAACATCACGCTGGCACCTGCCGGTGTGCTGCCGGCCGGATCGTGACTTTCTGAGTCGGCGTCCGTCGGCGGTTCACACTCGATTTCATCGAGCATCTCGGCTCACTGGTGAACAAATGGGAATGTCCTAGTGGCAAGAAATCCTGGCCCACCGAGATTGAGCGAGCGTCGCTTCCGGGAACTTGTGGCTAAGGCGATTGATGGGCTGCCGGCTGAATGGGGCTCACTTCTCGACAACATCGCCGTTGTTGTTGAGAATGAACCGTCTATCGAGGACCTGCACGATCTCGGTATGGACGCCAGTAAAGGAAACGAGCTGCTCGGGCTATATCAAGGAACCCCGCTCGGGGAGAGAGGTTTCGACTACAGTGGTTTGCCGGACCGCGTCGTGATCTATCGTGGCCCGATTCTGCGCATTGCCTTCACCCGGCGGGAGGTTGTCAAGCAGATTCGCGAGACTGTGCTCCATGAACTGGGCCACCACTTTGGGCTTAAGGAAGTCGACCTGCCGTTCTAGATGTTGCATTCGGAGTGCCTCGGCGATTCTGGGAGGGATTAGGCAGTCCAGCGCTTTGTCCCGGCGATCGACACTCAGCGGGTACGTCTCCGGCCTCTACGGTCGCTACGTGGCTTCGTGTCGCGTTTCCGCTCGGAGCTCGATGAATGTTGTCGTCGTAGTCGTCTGCTCACGGCGTTGGGATCGGGAGCAGGGTGCAGGCTTTGCTGGTAATAATCGTCTAATAGCATCGCCATGATCGCGACCTCGTCGTTAGTCTCACCAAGGCTGCGGGCCAGCGGGACGAAACGCTGCATCCTTTCAATTTGGAGTTTGTCGCGATCACGCAATCGGGCTTCCAAGAGTACGGTGGCACGCTCGGCGACGATGCGTTCAACTTCTTCTTTGGTAGGTGGTTCACGCTCTTGAAAATCGATGTTGAATCGCTTACCAATGTTGAGCAGTTCGATGCGCTCTAGCCCTGCGACGAGGGTAATGCCTTCACC